>CAZRSI010000125.1:0-8502 GCA_964602575.1 uncultured Anaerolineae bacterium | reverse complement strand
AAGTGGACACGCACTTGATGGGTGCGGCCAGTCTTGGGCTCGGCTTCCACCAAGGTATACGGAGGAGACACTCTGCTCGCTTCATGGCCAAAGTACTCCACCACCTGGTATTCGGTGCGCGCCTCACGTCCCTCCTTGACCACAGCCATGCGCTTGCGGCGATTCTTGTCCCGCCCGATGGGAGCTTCGATCACCCCTCGCGCTGGCTCCAGCCATCCCTCCAGCAAAGCCAGGTAAACCTTTCTCACCACGCGAGCCTTGAACTGGCGCTGAAGGTGCCGACGGGCCCTATCATTCTTGGCCACAATGATCAGACCCGAGGTATCCTTGTCCAGGCGGTGGACGATGCCCGGCCGCAATTCGTCCTCTGTCTTGGCTAGCTCCGGGCAGTGGGCTAAGACCGCATTGACCAAAGTACCTGTGCTGTGACCATAGGCCGGGTGCACCACCATTCCCGCTGGCTTGTTCACCACGATGATGTTGTCATCCTCGTAGACGATGTCCAAAGGTATTGGCTCTGGCCTAACCTCCACAGGCTCCGGCGGGGGGATGTGCACCATCACCAGGTCGCCGACCTCCACCCGGTAGCTAGGCTTGACCACCTCACCGTTGACGGCAATCAGCCCATCCTCGATCAGCCTCTGGGCGCGAGAGCGGGAGAGGTCAGGAACCGCCTGAGCAACATATTTATCCAGGCGTTCCCCGCCTTCGCCCACCTTCAGCTCAATGATCCTTTGCACTAGAAACCACCCTATAAAAAAGAACAACCGAGGCTATAGGCTCTCGGTACGCTAAATGTTGCATTCTTTGTACCCTCTCAAAGTAATCTCAGAAACTCCTCACGGGTTAGCCCCGCATCTCTAATGATTCTAGATAGTGTCCCTCGTTTCAAAGCCTTGTTGTGCTTGGGAACGGATACAGGGTTGGGGTGTCCTTCCTTGTACAAGATTATGTGGCTGCCTGTTTGGTGATCTTCATCATGTTTCATCACAATCCTCCGATTTCTACTCTCTAATTTCCCGGTCTCCATGATCACGCAAGAGATAGTAGGCTAACATCACAGCTCCCACCACAACGGCGCTGTCGGCCAGGTTGAAGACAGGCCAAACTTTGAAGTCTATGAAGTCTATGACATGGCCATACAGGAAACGATCCACCAAGTTGCCCAGAGCGCCCCCCAATTGCAACCCCAGGCTGGTTTGAACCAGCCACTGCTCGCTTGGCAAGTGGCGGTAGTAGAGGAGTATGATCACTACCACCACCACAGCGATGACCATGAACAGGGTGCCGTAATTGGGAAACAGCCCGAAAGCTGCCCCTGTATTGGTCACGTAAGTAAAACTCACATAAGGCTCCAGGGCAGCCACGGGATTCCACGACTCGCCCAGCCTGAGGTTGGTCATTACCGCCCACTTGCTGATGCGATCAATCAGCAGGGTGAAAAGGGCCACCCCAGGCAAAAGGAACTTCATCAACCTCCGACGTAGCAAGAGCCACTCCCTTTTTGTCCGATTGTCTACGACCCCTCCAGTTGCCGCTGACACTTAATGCACAGGGTAGCATAAGGCAAAGCTTCCAGACGGGCACGGTCTATGGGGTCGCCACAGACCTCACACAACCCGTAGGTGCCTTGATCAAACTTGGCCAGGGCATCGTTCACCTGACCTAATAGACGCTGCAGATTCTGACGCAATGCCTGGTTCTTCGCGTTCTCGAAAACCTCGGTAGCATCATCGGCAATATGGGTACTGTAGCCTGGATTTTCCTGTTCCGTTACAGTTAACCGCTCCAGTTCTGCCATCAGACGCCGTCGCTCTCCCTCGAGCCGTTTTCTAAGCGCTTCATCATCCTTGATCATCATCAACCTCCACCACTATCAGCGAATCAAAACGAATTCTACTCCATTGTAACCAAAAAGGCAAATGACAGCGTCGTAAAACGTAAGACGTGAAACGTCAAACCTTCACCAAACCCAGAGTGATCTCCCCTCCCTCGATCTCAAAGGCCCTGGTAAACGCCTCGGCTGGCGGCTCGTCCTCGATTAACTCCACGGAGAGGGTTTCTCCCTTGATGTATGAGCCAAGGGTCTCCAAAACCTGCCGCAGGGTCGTGCTGGCCCGATAGTACGTTACGATGCGATCCTCGATGCGGAAGCCGGCCTCCTTGCGCATGGTCTGGATGCGTCTCACCAACTCGCGAGCCAGGCCCTCTCGGATCAGGTCCTCGTCTAAGGTGGTGGTGATTGCCACCAGATAACCAGCTTCCTCCGCTATGGCGTAGCCCTCTTTGGCCCTGGTTCGCACATCCAATTCCTCAGGCAACAGGGTGACCGTCTGTCCATCCACCTCCAGAGCGATGGTCTCACCAGCCTGCACTTGCTTAGCTAGCTCAGCCTGATCCAGTTTGGCCAGAGCCTGACGGATCCTGGGGAAGAGAGCTCCATACTTCTTGCCCAAAAGATGCGCCACAGGACTCACACGGTAATCAACAACCTGACCCTCGTCCTCCAAGAAGACCAACTCCTTGATGTTCAACTCATCCAGCACCTGATCTTCCAGACGCTGCACAGACTCGACCTCGCTATCGGATCGCACTTTGAAGAGGGCCTTGGCCAATGGCTGCCGCAACTTGATGCCGGCTTGGTTGCGGGCTCCATGCCCCAGGCTCACCAGGCGCATGACCAGCCGGGTATCTTCCACCAGCTTCTCGTCTATGAGGCTCTCATTGGGCACAGGATAGTCGCAGAGATGCACGCTCTCCGGCGCGGTCTGGTCAACGCTTCGCACCAGGTTCTGATACATCTCCTCGGCGATGAAGGGCATGAAGGGAGCCAGCAACTTGGCCAGGGTGGTCAGGCACTCGTAAAGAGTGGAGTACGCGGCGGCCTTATCCTCGTCCTCCTCGCTCTTCCAGAAGCGGCGTCGGCTGCGACGCACGTACCAGTTGGAGAGGTCCTCCACAAAGCGCTTGAAGGGCCGAGCTGCCCCCGTCACATCATAGTTATCCAAGGCCTTGGTGACATGCTTGATGAGCAAGTGCAGTTCGGAGAGAATCCAGCGGTCGAGCAATGAGTAACGAGCGGCTGCGTCTCCCGTTTCGCCCACGCCCTGAGCTGGCGTCCACCCATCAATGTTGGCATAGGTTATGAAGAAGGAATACACGTTCCACAGGGTCAGCATAAATGTTCGGATGACTTCGCCCACCAGTTCGGTGGAGAAGCGGCGATCATGACCTGGCGGTGTGGCCGTGTACAGATACCAGCGAAGGGCATCGGCACCGTGGGCGTTAATAACCGACCAGGGGTCCACCACATTGCCTCTGGACTTGGACATTTTCTCGCCCTCGGCGTCTAAAATCAGGCCCAGGCATACGCAGTTTCGGTAACAAGGTTGGTGGAACAGCAAAGTGGAGATGGCATGTAGGCTGTAGAACCATCCCCTTGTCTGATCCACGGCCTCGCAGATGAAGTCGGCTGGGAATTGCTCCTCGAACATATCTTGGTTTTCAAAGGGGTAGTGCCACTGGGCCACAGGCATGGACCCCGAGTCGAACCACGCATCTATCACCTCCGGCACGCGCCGCATCACCCCGCCGCACTCCTCGCACTTGCAGATTACCTCATCAATGTAGGGTCTATGCAGGTCCAGTTCATCCAAGCTCCACCCTTTGAATCTGGAGCTAACGGCCCTAGACCTGAGTTCCTCTACACTCCCGAAGCACTCCTGCTTTCCACACTCCTCGCAAACCCACACAGGCAAAGGTGTTCCCCAATAGCGGTCGCGGCCCAGAGCCCAGTCCACGTTGTTTTCCAGCCAGTTGCCGAAGCGACCATCACGAATGTGCTCCGGATACCAGTTGATTTGACGATTGAGAGCCACCAATTCATCCTTGTGGCGAGTAGTCTCGATGTACCAGGTTGTTTTAGCATAGTACAGCAGAGGGGTTTTGCAGCGCCAGCAGAAAGGGTATACGTGCCGATAGGTGCCCACCTTGTACATTAGCCCGCGTCCCTGCAGGTTCTCGATGATCAGAGGATCAGCATCCTTAACGAACAGGCCCCGCCACGGGGTGACCTCGTCAATGAAGGTGCCCCGCAGGTCAACGGTGTGTAGCACTGGCAGGTTGTACTCCTGACCCACCTCCAGGTCTTCCGCGCCAAAAGCGGGGGCGATGTGCACTATACCAGTGCCTTCTTTAGTGGTCACGAAATCGCCAGGGACCACATAGCAATAGTCCCCTTCCACCGGCAAGAAGGTGAACAGAGGTTTGTAGTGGATATCAAGCAACTCCTTGCCTGGCATGGTTCGCACAACATCGTAAGGGCCCTCCAGCACCTCATCTAGCAACTCTTTGGCCAGGATCAATCGCTCCTTCTGGCCTTCCCTTTCCTGTTCCACCATGGCGTACTCAACCTGGGGATGGACAGCCAGGGCCACGTTGCCCGGCAGCGTCCAGGGCGTGGTGGTCCAGACCAGGAAGTAGGTGCCGGGCTCATCCCGCAGGGGGAACTTAACGTAGATGGATGGGTCCTCGGCCTCCCTGTAACCCAAGGATACCTCATGGTCCGACAAGGGTGTGCCGCAACGAGGGCAATAGGGCACGACCTTGTAGCCCTGATAGATGAGGTCTCTGTCCCAGAACTGCTTGAGAATCCACCATACCGACTCGATATAGTCGTTAGTCAGGGTGATGTAGGGGTGTTCCATATCAATCCAGAAGCCAATGCGGTCGGTGAGCTCCTCCCACTCCTTCACATAGCGGAAAACGCTTTCCCGGCACTTGGCATTGAACTCGGCGATGCCGTACTCCTCGATCTCCCGCTTGTTGGAGAGGCCCAATTCCTCCTCGATTTCCAGTTCCACAGGCAGGCCATGGGTATCCCATCCCCCCTTCCTCAGCACGTAGTAGCCACGCATGGTCTTGTAGCGGGGAAAGAGGTCCTTGAAAACCCGGGCCAACACGTGGTGTGCCCCAGGCAGGCCATTAGCTGTAGGTGGCCCCTCATAGAATACATAGCGAGGAGCACCCTGGCGAATCTCCAGGCTCTTCTCGAAGATTTTGCTCTCTTTCCAAAAGCGGAGGACACCCTCCTCCATTTCAGGAAAGCTCACTTTGCTGGGTACTTCTTTGAACATGGCTTCTCCTCCTATCCATAACACGGATCCGCAGGATTCACGGATTTCTCCCCAGACCACTTGATCCGTCAATCCTGCCAATCCTTGCTCTCCAGCGCAATCCGCAGCCGTTTGTTGATACGCCCTTTGCTCTCGTGGCCTACCACGTGAATCGTCCCCACTTCGCGAGTGTTGGCCACGTGGGTGCCGCCGTCGGCCTGCATGTCCAGGCCCTCGATCTCCACGATGCGCACTTCACGGATGCCCTCCGGCAGCAGATTGATCTTGGTGCGGATGAGGTCTGGTATCTGGAAAGCTTCCTCGCGAGGCAGGCTATAGATTTTGACCGGACGGCTGGCGGCTACTTCGGCATTGATTTTCTCCTCCACCTCCTGAGCGAAGTCCACACTCATGTGTTCCAGCTCGAAGTCCATGCGGGCTGCCAGGGGCTTCATGTTGCCGCCTGTCACCAATGCCCCGTAGTCGCGCCAGATGACGCCGCAAAGGATATGCAGGGCGGTGTGAGTGCGCATCAACTTGTAGCGGTGCTCCCAATCCAGCACGCCTCTGACCCGCGTGCCCACGGGCGGCGGCTCGACGTCTAGCTTGTGCCATACAAGATCACCCTGCTTCTTGACCCTGACAACCTGGCTCTCACCACCCTCCCATAGCAGCTTGCCTATATCAGCTGGCTGCCCTCCGCCGCCGGGGTAGAAAGCCGTGCGATCCAGGGCCACCCGGTCGCTTTCAACCGCCACCACTGTAGCTTCGAACTCCTTCAGATAGCAATCGGTCAGATAGAGCAACTCGGTCATGACTACCCCCTATAAATTAAAAGCTCTCATCCCCAGGGACGAGAGCTTTTATACTCCCGCGGTACCACCCTAATTGGCGTTGCCGCCCACTCTGCGGGGTACGTGTTCATACCCCCGTCCGGTTAACGGAGGACGAATCCGGCCAGGTCTACTCGTTAGACCGTTGGTCAATTGGTCTGATGCCCCTTGGCTCGCCGACCACCCGACCATCGGACCAACTGACCATCCGACCAATTTTCGGCTGGCGGCTCCGGAGGGATTTTCGGTGAGCTTCCCGCATCCGGCTCCCACCTCACCCGGACTCTCTGAGCGGTACCCCTCACCTACTCGTCTCCATCATAGCCTTTAATGAGACTATAGCACAAAAACAGCGATTTGTCAAATCAGTGCCCCAGTATCTTCACGCTCTCCTGGCGGGGCTGAAGCACGAACCTATGCGCACCGAAGCGCCCCAGCAACTCCCGCACCTGATTGCGCCGCGCCCTCATGCGCTCATCTCTGGCCTTCCAGACTCCGCTGACCTGGTTGACGACCAAACTGCTATCCCCTCTCACCTCAACGGAGAATTGCGAAGGGTTGCGTCCGGCCTCTGTCAGCCTCCCGATCAGGTCCCTCAGGCCAGCGATCAGTGTATCGTACTCCGCTTCGTTGTTGGTCATTTCCCTGCCGAAATCCAGACGCACCACCTGCTTCTTGCCGTCGCCGGTTTTGATCAAGGCATAACTGCCATACCCAGGGCCCGGATTGCCCAGGCTGCCTCCATCGAAAACCAGAATATAATCGGGCTGGCCCTCCAACCGGCCAACCTCGAAGGTCACAGTCTTCATCACTAGCCCCTTACTTCTCTCCAGAAACCAATTGATCGTAGAGAACCTCCAGGTTGGCCAGATGCAAATCCTGCACCAACCCGTCTAAAGGAATACGAGATTTGCCGCAGCTCTCGATATCTATTTGCCTGAGCTCATCTCGAGGCGCTCCAGCCTCCACCTTCTGCCGCACCTTTTGATAGATCGTGTCCAAATAAGCTATGTTACTCTTCAGGGTTTCTTTGATCTCACCCCGCAAGATAACCCCGCCATGTCCCTGTACTATGTTCTCAACGTTCAACTTCTCGATAGCTTGCAAAGATTCCATCAACTCCAACCGATTACCTGCTACTATGTAAGGCACAGGCATTACGGTATCACCGGCAAAGAGTACCTTGTCCTCTTTCACATATACTACAATCGAATCGGGCGTGGTACCTGGTGTGTGCATCAACCGCAAGGTCTTGTTACCCAGCCGGAGGGTCAACTCATTGGTGAAGGTGATGGTAGGCAGGCGGATTTGCACCTCCGCCAATTCGGGGATTTGTTCCTTAGCTTCGTTCAGTTCCTCCTCTCCGTACTTCTGCAACATCTGGCGGCAAAGCTCGTGGGCGATTATCTCAGATCCGTCAAAAAGATAATTGCCGTAAACGTGATCGGAGTGATGATGGGTATTAATCACATAAATTATTGGCTTCCTGCTCTTCCGCTGCAGAAGGTCCAAAATCTCGCTTGTCTCCTGAGGGAAGAGCAAGGTATCAATAACCACCACTCCTTGCGAGGTCAAGATAGCCCCAGCCGTTACTTTAACGTAAAGTTCGCTGATGAATACGTAGATGTCATTGGCCACTCTTTCCTTAAGCATGTATGCCTCCTAATGGAGTGGGCTCGGAACCTTCGCCCATCACAATCATAAGGCATTGTTGGAAATGATCAGATCAGCAGTAGCAATATTAGTGGCAATAGGCACGTTGTGCACATTACACGCTCGCAGGAGAGTCTGAATGTCAGGGTCATGGGGGTGCTTATCCAGAGGATCCACCAGGAAAAAGACGCCATCTATTGTCCCTTCAGCTACGCGGGCGGCAATCTGAGCATCTCCACCGTAAGGGCCAGACAGGACACACTCCACCTCCAGGCCCACTTTATCCCGCAAAAGCTTGCCGGTGGTGGCTGTGGCTACCAGGTGGTATTCTTTCAGCTTGTCACGGTTGAAAGTGGCAAAGGCCACCAGATCAGCTTTCTTGCCATCGTGAGCGATCAGAGCTATGGTTTTCACAGGCGCTATCCCCTCGGAGTAATTTACCATGCTATCATTGTGAAAAGGGGCAGAATGCCCACCTCATAAAAATGCCACCAGGCTGTACCTGGTGGCCATTTAAGTACTCCCCGCTGTGCCGTGTGCTACCAGTGTTTTGAACCTGCTCTCGCAGGTGGGAATCTACCTATTGGTTCAGCCTTTACCTAATATGGCTCGGGCTTCCCCTCTAGAGTTCCGATTCCCTATATATTAGGTGTTGGCTCAAAACGCTCGCTACGCATCACGCACACAGCAGGGTAATCACGGCTATATGATACCACAGAATCGCAAAAAAGGCAAATTCAGCTAGCAATATGGCCTGCGCAGCAGGTCGGGGGGTGTGGGGTGTCCCCCCAATATCCTCTCTTCTCATCGCCAGTGCGGGGCATTGACCCAGTCAGCCATGCCCTGAACAGGAAAAAGCGGGGTTGAGAGGGTGTCCCTCAAGCTCCCCAGGCTTCGCTGCG
>CAZRSI010000124.1:0-8544 GCA_964602575.1 uncultured Anaerolineae bacterium | reverse complement strand
TGCTTTATTTGCCTATTGGGAAATTTTGTGATATAATATTTCAAGTCAAGAGACGGGTGGCAAACCTGTCTCTTTATGCTGTCAGCGGATGACAAACATTTGATTTCCGTTTTGGAGGAGAGCGTGCCATTTAGTTTTGCCAAATGCCTCTACGAGCTCACTCCTGTTATTGGAGCTTTAGCTCTTAAACTCCACCATAAGACATCCTCTCTAATCCTCATGATTTTGGAAATTGTTCTCTCTGCTAATATCTGCTTTCATTTACTATACCAACAAGGGGAGAAACAACGATGTTAACTGAAAAGCCCGTAACCACTTTCCTGGATGAGTTGGCAAGTTCAGCTCCGGCCCCTGGCGGGGGGAGCGTCGCAGCCCTGTCGGGTGCTCTGGGCGCAGCTTTAATCAGCATGGTCTGCAACCTGACCGTGGGCAAGAAGAAATATGCCGATGTGCAGGAAGATATCCAAGCCCTGCTGTCCAAATCCGAGGCTCTGCGTAAGGAGTTGGTCGAGTTGTTGGAGGCCGATGTGCAGGTTTACACCGAGGTCTCCAAAGCCATGAAAATGCCTCGCGCTACCGAAGAGGAGAGGGCTGCTCGTACTGCTGCCATGCAAAAGGCCCTCAAGGCTGCCACCGATGTGCCGATGCGAGTGGCCGAGGCCTGTGTCAAAGTCATGGATCTTTGCCGGCCCGCGGCTGAGAAGGGTAATGTCAACGCCGTCAGCGATGTTGGGGTGGCCGTCTTGATGGCAGAGGCGGGTCTGCGCAGTGCGGCCCTTAACGTCCTTATCAATCTGGCGTGGATCAAGGACGAAGCGTTTGTGGCTGAGAACAGAGCCAAACTGGATGCTCTGCTTGAAGGCAAGGCGGCTATGAGGGACGAGATCTATGATTTGGTAGTGGAGAAGCTATGATTAAGTGAACAAGGCAACGAGGCAATGGGGCGACGAGGGAGTGAACAAGGACTCGTTAGCACTCGTTGACTTGGAACTGCCACAGAAGGAGGCAATGATGACGGCTACGATTCTAGATGGAAGGGCTCTGGCGAAGACCATCGCCGCAGAGATCGCTGACGAGGTAGCGGAGTTCAACCAGGAACACGGGTTTGCCCCAAGCATTGCTGTGGTGCGGGTGGGGGAAGACCCGGCCTCGGTTAGCTACGCCAAGATGATCAAAAAGTCTTTCGAGAAAGCAGGAATGGGCTTTGGGCTCCACGCCCTGCCGGAGACAGCCAGCGAGGCCGAGGTGCTGGCTCTGGTGGCCGACCTAAACGCTGACGAGGACGTGCACGGCATCATAATCCAGGAACCGATGCCCAAGGGCATCAGGCCTGAGATTATCATCGAGGCCATGTCGCCCGATAAGGACGTGGACGGCGTGCACCCAGCTAACGCCGGACGGCTGGCGCAGGTAGCCCCAGCGGGCAGGCCGCCAGGGGTATCCGATTTCTTTGTGCCGGCCACACCGGCTGGAGGGATGGAAATCCTTAAGCGGTACAACATTGAAATCCAAGGCAAACGAGCTGTTGTTGTCGGCCGCTCGAATATTGTGGGAAAGCCCATGGCACTTCTCCTGCTGCGGGAGAACGCCACGGTGACCATTTGCCATTCGCGTACTGTCAATCTGGATGCTGTTTGTCGTGAGGCAGACATCCTGTGTGCTGGCGTGGGGCGCGCGCAGATGATCAAAGGCGATTGGATAAAGCCTGGAGCGGTGGTTATTGACTTTGGCTTTAATCCTCTGGGAGATAAATGGGTGGGTGATGTGGATTTCGAGGCTGCCAAGGAGGTGGCCAGCATGATTACCCCCGTGCCTGGTGGCACGGGCTCCATGACCAATGTCATGCTGATGAAGAACGTGATCGAGGCAGCAAGGCGACAGATGACGCGTTAGGGGCAGCAATTGGGGCAATCTATTTGACAATCTTTCTTGCCTGTGGTAATATATCGCAGTGCTGCAAGCGGAGAGAGGTACGACTTTCTGTAAATTCGTTCCACTTTTCTGCTCATGGCGGACCTTGGTCCGCCATCCTCGGCGCTCAGAAACCTCGCTTCGGTACTTAAAGGAGCGCGGGCTAAGTACACTGATGCATAGATGCGTTCCGAGTTTCCCGTTCGCCACGCCGCCCGGAGCTGGAGCTCCGGGCTGAAAGAACAAAGCCCTACGGGCTAGAGCGGGCCTGATTCAGCCCCGAAGGGGCTTCGTTCTTTCAGTGCGGGGTCTTCAGCCCCGCGCTGGCGCCAAGCAAACTCGGAAAGAGCTTCCGGAAGGCTGTACTAAGGCCTGTCCTGAGCGGAATCGAAGGGTCCCGCGTGAGCGGGGAGAAGGCGGAGCGAACTTATGCAACAGTGCATTAGGCAATACATCACTTCAACAAGGAGGTAAAAATGATAGTAGACGTTAAGTGGCCTGTGCCTAGCGACATTGAGATCTCTCAAGCGGCCCGGCTGAGACCCATCCGTGAGGTGGCCGAGGAGGTGGGTCTCACTGAAGATGATCTGGATCTGTATGGTAAGTACAAGGCCAAAGTTCACCTGGATGTCTTGGAAAAATTCAAGGATCGCCCAAATGGCAAATACATTGACGTGACAGCCATTACGCCGACTCCTCTGGGCGAGGGAAAAACTGTCACTACCATTGGCGTCAGCGAGGGATTAGCTTATCTGGGCAAGAAGGTCTTCACCTGCATCCGACAGCCATCCCAAGGGCCGACCTTTGGCATTAAGGGAGGTGCAGCTGGAGGTGGCTACTCGCAGATTGTGCCGATGGAGGACTTTAACCTGCATCTAACGGGCGACATCCACGCTGTCGGAGCGGCTCATAACCTCCTGGCAGCGGCTATTGATGCACGCATCATGCATGAGGACCGTCTGGATGACGAGGGCCTTTTCAAGGCTATCTTCCCTCACACGTTGCCGGATGAGTTCCTGCCTTGGCAGCGGGCTCGTTTAAAGAAACTGGGCATCAAGGCCGAGAAACCTTCGGACATGACACCCGAAGAGCGCCGGCGTTTCCTGCGTCTGGACATTGATCCCAATAGGGTGGATCACCGGCGAGTAGTGGATGTGAGCGACAGGGCCATCCGGAATATTATCATTGGCCTCAAGGCGGGGATTGTTGACCAGGAGATGGACTTCTCCGACAAGAAGACTCTCCGCGAGATTGTGGAGGGCCTGGGTCGAAGCACGGATGGCTATCCTCGTGTGGCTGGATATGATATCACTGTGGCGTCCGAGATCATGGCTGCCCTGGCTTTGTGCAGCGACTTAAAGGACTTGCGGGAGCGAATCGGCCGCTTGGTCATTGGTGTGGACAAGCGTCAGCAACCTGTTACGGCGGAAGATCTGGGTGTGGCCGGCGCAATGACCGTGTTGCTTAAGGACGCCATCATGCCCAACTTGATGCAGACCCTGATGGGTAGCCCCGCCTTTGTCCATTGCGGACCGTTTGCCAACATAGCCCAGGGTAACAGCTCTATCATGGCCGATAAAATAGCCCTCAAACTCGTGGGGCCAGATGGTTACGTTGTTACCGAATCCGGGTTCGGCGCCGACTGCGGCATGGAGAAGTTCTTTAACATCAAGTGCCGGGTCTCGGGGCTGATCCCCAACTGCGTGATCATCGTGGCCACTGTGCGAGCGCTGAAGATGCACGGAGGCGGCCCGAAGGTGGTGCCCGGCAGGCCGCTGGATCCGGCCTATACCGAGAAGAACATCCCGCTTCTGGAGAAAGGGTTGCCTAACCTGATCCAGCACATCGAGAACGCTCTGAAATTCGGCGTGCCGGTAGTGGTGGCTATCAACCGCTTCAACAGCGACACCGATGAGGAGATCGAAGTCATCAAGAAAGCAGCTGTGGAAGCGGGTGCCGAGGGCGCTTTCCTGAGCGAGGTGTGGGCCAAGGGTGGTGAAGGTGGTGCTGAATTGGCCGAGGCAGTTATGTCCGCCTGTGAGAAATCAGACCCCACAAAGTTCAAGTTCCTTTATCCCGACGACATGCCCATCAAAGAGAAGATCGAGACCATCGCCAGGGAAATCTATCGTGCTGACGAAGTGGAGTATACTCCTCTGGCTGAAGAGAAGATCAAGCTCTTCACTGAGTTGGGCTATGATAAATTGCCGCTGTGCATGGCCAAGACCCATCTCTCGTTCACCCACGATCCATCCATCAAGGGCGCACCCAGGGGGTGGACTCTGCCCATCACCGACGTGCGGGCATCATTGGCCGCTGGATTCCTGTATCCGCTGTGCGGCACTATGCGCACCATGCCCGGGCTGCCGTCCCGTCCAGCCTTCATGGACGTTGACATTGACCTGGAGACTGGTAAGGTGGTCGGCCTATTTTAGGCTAAATAGCTATCAAGGCGGGGAGGACTATGATGTTCTCCCCGCCCGAATATGCAATAACTTACTGGATTTTATAAGCGGTGATTGCTTTGAATTGCAATGATGCGAGCAATGGTCAATAGGGTAAAAGTGGGCGGTATATCTTCTGCGGTGGCAAGACTACTGCAAAAGGTATACTTTCTTACTTTTCTGTAAACATTACGGGCTCGTGTCGCATACCAGGCCCTGTTTGCGATGAATTCCACTAATAGAAAGGGTCGTTGGACAATTGATTAAGGAGGAACGTAAACGTGGAGAAAACTGTGTTCAACGTGCCGAAAATGTATGCTGACCATCACGTTAAGACTGTACGGAAAGCTCTATTGCAGTTAGACGGCGTAGAGGATGTTGTGGCTAGCAGCGCGTTCAAGCGAGTCGTCGTTGGCTACGATCCATCTCGCCTGGAACCAAGCAAGATAGAAGAAGCCCTTCAGGCTGCCGGCTATGGGCCCGGTGAGGATTGGGAACTGCCTGAGTTACCTGAGCCCAAGGAGGACGAATCCCCTTGGTTCCAATCCATCTGGCGGGTCACTCAAACAGATCCGCGCGAGCTCGAGATGGCCGGAGAGTTCAGGCTGTATTAAGCCTATCTAGGAAAGGATAACCATGGCAAAAAGAAACGAAAGTCCAAGCATTGATCCCAGCGTCATCGAGATGTTGGAGGTGGCTAGGGAAAAGGGCATCGAAACGGCCTTTGACCGCGCTGAGGCTATGAAGCCTTGTCCCATCGGAGTTACAGGCGCCTGCTGTCATAACTGCGACATGGGGCCCTGCCGCCTGGTGGGCAAGCACGATAGGGGCATCTGTGGGGCCACCAGGGAGACCGTCGCTGCCCGCAACTTCGCCCGCATGATAGCTGCCGGTGCCGCTGCCCACTCAGATCATGGAAGGGACATGGTACTGACATTGCTGGCGGCTGCTGAGGGGGAAGCACCGGATTATGAGATAAGGGACGAGGCGAAGCTTCGAGAGGTCGCGGAATTCCTGGACGTGCCCACCAAAGGCCGCGAGACGATGGAGATCGCCAAGGACGTAGCCTTGAAAGCCCTGGCCCAGATTGGCAATCAGAAAGGGGAGATCCTTTACCTTAAACGCGCCCCGAAGAAGCGGCAGGAGGTCTGGAGAAAGGCGGGCGTCGCTCCGCGAGGCATTGACCGCGAGGTGGTGGAGATCATGCACCGCACCCACGTGGGGAATGATCAATGGTACGAGAGTATCCTGATGTCCGCCCTGCGTACCGCCCTCTCCGATGGTTGGGGTGGGAGCATGCTCGCTACCGATATCACCGACGTCCTCTTCGGCTCCCCAGTCCCGCTCACAGCCAAGGTGAATATGGGAATGCTGAGCGAGGATGAGGTGAACATCGTCGTCCACGGTCACGAGCCGGTCCTCTCGGAGATGATCTTGGCCGCGGTCAACGACCCGGAGTTGATCGAATACGCCAGGAGCAAGGGGGCAAAAGGCATTAACCTGACCGGCATCTGCTGCACGGCCAACGAGACCCTGATGCGTCAGGGAGTGCCCACCATCGGTAACTTCCTCAGTCAGGAGTTAGCCATCGTCACCGGGGCCATAGATCTGATGATCGTGGACATCCAGTGCATTATGCAAGCTCTGGCTCCCCTGGCTGACAAGTTCCACACCAAGTTGATAACCACCTCCCCCCACGCCTACATCGAGGGGGCTGAGCGTGTGGATTTCGACGAACACCACGCCCTGGAGATCGCCAAAGAGATTGTGAAGATGGGGATTGATAACTTCCCCAACCGTAAGGAGATGCGGATCCCGAGGGAGGTCAACCAATTGGTGGCTGGCTTCTCGCACGAGTACATCAACTATGCGCTGGGCGGGTTCTATCGGGGCTCCTTCCGCCCCCTAAACGACGCTGTCATCCAAGGGAGGCTGCGTGGCGTGGCAGGGGTGGTGGGATGCAACAACGCTCGCACCCGCCACGACTACTCCCACGAGTACATCACCCGCAAGCTCATCGAGAACGACGTGCTGGTAGTCATGACCGGATGCGGGGCTATCGCCGCAGCCAAGTATGGCCTTCTTTCCCCTGAGGCGGCAAAGTACGCTGGTCCTGGGCTGAGGGAGATATGCGAGGCGGTGGGCATCCCGCCGGTGCTGCACGTGGGGAGCTGCGTGGACAACGCCCGCATCCTCACCGTGCTCAGCCAGATGGCCACTGAGGGCGGGTTGGGCGAGGACATCGCCGACCTGCCAGCGGTTGGATTCGCCCCCGAATGGATGAGCGAGAAAGCCCTTTCTATCGCTACATACTTTGTCGGCTCTGGCCTCTACACCATCATGGGCAGCGAATCGCCCGTGGCCAACAGCCCCATCGTGGAGCGCTTCATCAGCGAGGGTTGGGAGGAGCGGATCGGCGGCAAGCTGGAGTTCATCCCCGACCCCGAGGAGGCTGTGAGGAAGGCTCTGGAGCACATTGACAAGAAGCGGGCCGCTTTGGGCCTGGTGGAGTACGATCCAACCCGCTTTGGCCAGAGCGGCGATTGGATCATGATGGAGTTCATCGAGGCCATGAAGGCCGGCAAGCCGGTCAGCCCTTACAGCGCCAAGGTGCTTACTTAACCTAAGAGGTTGGCTTAAGACGGAGAGAGGAATTGCTCTCTGGCTTTTAGCATTGCGAGGAGGAAAGGTAGATGTCTAGATACATCGCTCGCGCTGCCATACGCGGCGCCAATCGGATTGTCAAAGAGGCGGATGACTTGTTGCAGGAAGCCATCGAGGAGTTGGGGCCCGATACTCCCATCCAATTCCCCAACACTGCCTACTATCTGCCTGTCATCTATGGCTTCACTGGGATCAAGGTGGAGAAACTGGGCGATCTTGTTCCGGTCATTGAAAAGGCCAAAAGCTTGCTGCATCCCGTTCCCGATGAGAGCATCTGGCTCCCCTACTTGGGGGAGACCCTCGACTGTGGTGCGGCCACTCTCCTGGCGGAAGAGGCCATCGAGGGAATTCGTTATGCCCGTGGCGAGCAGCCTGAACCCATCCCTGGTTTGCAACTCAGCGGTTGCGAATTAGAGAAGGAGGCCGGCTACGCCAATGGCCCCATAGGGGATACTCAGTTTAGAAGCTGGGGTATCCAGATGGTGGATGGGAGCATGCCTGGATTCGCGGCCATTGTAGGGGCGGCTAAGAGCAACGAGGCAGCGGTCGCCATTGTACGGGAGCTGCAACGACGAGGCATTCTGGTCTTCCTCTCCGGGAATGTGAACGGCGTCTCCATCATCGATCAGCTTATGGAGGAAGGGGTGGAGATGGGTTACAATGTCAATCTCGTCCCCTTCGGCAGGGACACCATCTCCGCTATCTACGCTTTGGGCTATGCCACCCGTTCTGCGCTGACCTTCGGCGGCCTGAAGGGAGGGCAGATCAGGGAGATATTGCTCTTCAACAAGTACCGCACTTTCGCCTTCGTCCTGGCCTTGGGTGAGGTGGATGATCTGAAGTATGCCTCGGCTGCTGGGGCCCTCAACTATGGCTTCCCCACCATCGCCGACACGGTTATCCCCCAGATACTGCCCACCGGCATCACCACTTACGAGCACGTCATCTCCATGCCTTTCGACGATATCGAGGGAGAGACGGACGCCGAGAAAGCCAGACGGCTGGTGGAGAGATGCATCGAGGTGCGAGGGGTTAAGGTCAAGGTCACCGAGGTTGATATCCCTGTCCCCTACGGTTCGGCCTTCGTGGGCGAGATAGTGCGCCGAAAGGACATGCGTCTCGAGTTCGGCGGCAAATACTCCCGTGCCTTCGAGTACCTGCGCATGCGGGATTTGGATGAGGTCGAGGACCACAAGATCGAGATCATAGGCAACGGCTTCGAGGACGTGGAGATGGGTGGGTCTATGGATCTGGGCATGGTGGTGGAGGTGGCTGGGCGCAAGATGCAGGAGGACTTCGAGCCAGTGCTGGAGCGCAACATCCACGACTTCATCAACGCCGCCTCGGGAATCCAGCACATCGGTCAGCGGGACATAGTTTGGCTGCGCATCTCCAAGAGCGCGGCGGAGAAGGGGTTCAACCTGGAACACTTCGGAGAGATCTTATGGGCCGCCCTCCACGAGGAATTTGAAGAAATCGTGGATAAGGTCCAGGTGAAGATCATCACCGATAAAGATGAGATGGA
>CAZRSI010000123.1:0-8611 GCA_964602575.1 uncultured Anaerolineae bacterium | reverse complement strand
AAATCTCGCCGTCCACGATCTTGCCAGGGGGGGAGGGGATCAGCCGCATGATGCGCAAGGCTGTGACGCTTTTCCCGCACCCCGTCTCCCCAACCAGGCCCAGCGTCTCGCCCCGCATAATGTCCAGATTCACCCCATCGAGGGCTTCAACGATACCCTCTTCGGTATAAAAGTGCGTCTTGAGGTTGCGAATACTCAGCAGGACCTCGCTCATTTTCCTCCCTCAAAGCTTCAATCGGGGGTCGAAGGCATCTCGCAAGCCATCCCCCAGGAAGTTGAAACCCAACACCGTGATCAGGATCGCCAGTCCCGGGAAGGTGGAGATCCATGGGGCAGAGCGCAGATACTCCCGCCCTTCGTTCAAGAGAGCCCCCCAGTCTGGAGTAGGCGGCTGGGCCCCAAAGCCAAGGAAGCTCATGGCTGAGGCCGTGAGAAGCGCTGAGGGGAAAGTAAGGGTAGCCAACACCAGATTGGGAGCCATGATATTGGGTAGAATGTAACGCAAGATCAAGCTCGCATCACTCTCCCCTATGGCCCTCCCTGCTTCCACGAATTCCCTTTCCCGAACCGACTGCACCTTAGCCCGGGTGATGCGCGTAAACGGTGCCCAACTCACCACCGCAATGGCTGCCACAACGTTGAACAACCCTGGGCCGATGGCCGTCACGATGCCAAGGGCCAGCACCAAAGGCGGGAAGGCCCACACCGTGTCCGTGATACCCGAAATTAACGTGTCCACTTTGCCCCCAAAATACCCTGCCAACAGACCAAGGGTGATTCCTATGCCCGCCTCGATGCTCACCACCACGATGCCTACCAGGAACGCGATTCTCGACCCGTAGACAATTCGGCTGAAAACGCACCGGCCTACTGCGTCTGTGCCCAGAGGATAGTCCCGACTGGGCCCTTCGAACATGCGTTGCAGATTCTGCTCGTCGTAGGGATGTGGAGCAATGACAGGCGCGAAAATGGCAACCAATAGAACCAGCAGCGTGATCCCCAGTCCGATCATCGCTGGCCTGTGCCTTCTCAGCCGCAGCAACTCCATGCGCAATTGGCTGCTTCTCTTGAAGCGGATTCTCTTCTCTCCCTCACTCAACACTAGAAGCTCCACCTCCTTTACTCATAACGAATCCGGGGGTCCAAGAATCCGGTGAAGATATCGCCTAGCAGATTGAACAGCACAGTCAGTATGGCGATGACGAAAATCACTCCCTGGACGATAGGAAAGTCCTTCGTGAGGATAGCCTTGTACATGAGTCGTCCCATGCCCGGCCAGGCGAAGACCGTCTCCACCACCACTGCTCCCCCCACCAGCCACGGAATCTGCAAGAACAAGTATACCATAACAGAGATAATGGCATTTCGCAAAGCATGTTTGTACATCACGATGAGTTCCCTGAGGCCTTTAGCCCTGGCCGTCATGATATAGTCTTCGCGAAGCACTTCCAACATCTCCGACCGCATCAGCCGAGCCAGCATCCCTATCTCCGGCAATCCCAGAGTCAAAGCGGGCATGATGAGCGATTTGATACCACTAGAGCCCGATATGGGCAGCCAACCAAGTCGCAACCCGAAAAGGAGCATCAACATGAGCCCTAGCCAGAACACCGGCATGGACAACCAGAAGAGGGCTACGGCCATGCTCACGTGATCCACAACCGTGTATTGCTTCACAGCCGAAATCACCCCCAGGGGAATGCCCAATAGAATGCTAATAAGCATCGCCGTTGCCGTTAACTCGAGGGTATAAGGAAGGCGCTCGAAGATGAGCTGCGAAGCGGACCTTTTGGCTGCTATGGAGATGCCGAAATCCCCGCGCAGCGCCCCTGATAGCCAACGGACATATTGGACGTAGATCGGCTGGTCCAAGCCCAGTTGCGCTCTCACCTCTGCGATTCTCTCAGGCGAGGCCCGCTCAAAGCCAAGGATCAGTCTGACCGGGTCACCCGGCGTAAGATGCATAATCGAAAACACGATCACCGTCGCGCCAAGAACCACTGGAATGGCTGCGGCTATGCGTGTTAGCACATATCGCCTCATACCTGTCATATTCAAGAAACCTCGTTGGAAAAAGGTCGGGTTGTTTATTGTTTGACCCAGCTATCCTCTTCCCTCCCCTCTGCGGGGGAGGGAAGAGGAAGGTGCAACGCACTTCTCAGCTACTTTGCCTCAATGGTCACGTCGTGCAGGAACATCGTTCCGAAGAGCAGGCGATGGTACACCAGGTCCTTCACCCAGGTTCGGAGAGCGACATAGTCCTTTCTGGAGAACAGCGGTATATAGACCACATCATCAATCAGGGTTTTCTGAACCTCTGTGTACGCCGCCGTGCGCTCCTTGAGGTCCATGATGTACCTTGCTTCCATCAGTTTCTCCTCTACTTCAGGGTTCTGATAGTGTCCGTAGTTCCTCCCCTGATCTGTGACCATATAGATCAAGATGTCCGGATCGTTCCAAGAGACCCGCTGCAGGGCCAGGTCGTAATCGCCCCCCTCGGTAATATCCCGAATGTAGGCCGATTCATAGGTGGCAATGCTCACATCCAAGCCAATGGCCTGCAACTGGGCCTGCACGACGACGCCGATTTTCTCCCGTATGGGGTCATCGGTGGGCACCATGAGCTCTGCGGTGAACGGCTGTCCATCCTTGTCAACGATTCCATCCCCGTTGGTGTCGGTCCACCCCGCTTCGGCCAGCAATGCCTTGGCGGCCTCGACGTCGTAGGGATGGAGTTCCTTGGCATACTGCTGCATCTCCTCGCTGTAGCAAATCTGAGCAGGCGCCAAGAAAGCATATTGCGGATCAACCGTTCCTGCGAGAGCTGTGACCAGATCGTCCCGGTTGATCGCTGAAGCGATGGCACCCCGGACCCGCACATCGTCGTATGGCGGGCGCTGGCTGTTGAACACGAGATAGGTCATACCCGGTGTAGGTGAATCCAGTAGCCGGATATTGGGGTCCTCTTTAAGTCGAGCTACTTCGGATACCGGAACATCAGTGATCAGGTCCACCGTGCCAGCTTCCAACTCGCTCAAGCGGGTGAGACCCTCGGGGATGAAGCGGATTAGCACCTCGTCCAGGAGCGGCGGACCCTGGTTCTTGACAAAGGGCAAGTGGGTCCGGTAATAGTCATTGCGCTCCAACAGGATGTGCGAGCCCTCGACCCATTCCTTCAGCTTGAAGGGGCCGCTGGCCACCGGTTTTCGTCCGAATTGCTCATCGCCGATTCGAGCAGCTTCGGCAGCATCCCAAGGCGCGCCGTAATCACTCGTCAGCACCGCCCACATGAACGCAGGTGGGTTGTCGTGCACCGCTTCCAGTGTGGTCTCATCAATAACGTTCATCTCTATGATGGGCGCCAGGTCCTCCGCATAGACGCTGATCTCCTTGTAGCGCTTCCAGGCGTCTGCCAGGGCTTGAGCATCCAGCGGATCACCATTGGAATACTTGTAGCCCTTGGGCAGCTTCCAGGTGATCACCTTGCCATCTTCCGAGACCTCCCATGATTCAGCCAGATCCGGCACGAGGTTCTTCATCTCCATGTCAAACGAGACTAGCGGCTGGGAGATCAATGAATGAGGCAAAGCCGTCCACGAAGCCTGCTGGGTATCCAAGACGTCCGGCTCCTCGGCCACCGCGATGATCAACTGGGTCCTTCCTGGCGGTGGTGCTGGTGTATCTGTAGGCTTGGGTGTTGGTGTTGGCGCCGGCGCTGCCGCTTTGGTGGGCGTTGGTTTTGGCGTTGGTGTTGGTGTTGCCTTCGGACCACAGCCAGGCAGCACAATCAGCGCCACGACAACGGATAGAATCAGGAAAATTTGCATTCGTGTTCTCACGTTCTCCCTCCTTGTAGTTTTTGAGAATAGGCTGGTGTAAATCTCTTCGTTTCAAAAATCGCTACTATCACCCCCCTTCCAAGTTGAGAGCTCTCGGAAAGTCTGCTTTGCTCCCACAAACACTACAGCGAATTGAGAATCAAACGAATTTTCCTTGCTTTTTCAAAAGTATCAACTGATTTTGAACCACCCCCGGCCATTTGTTTTATTCCAAATTCGTTGTTGTGTCCCATGTCGACCACTTTCCGAGAAAGCTCAGCTAAATTTGGGCATTCTCGCCCTCACCCATTCCCCTGCTCACAGCCTGGCTCAGGACTTCCGTGTCTATATTGCCGCCCGACAGTACGACTGCTACTTTCTTCCCTCTCAAATCTATCTTGCCGGAGAGCAGAGCCGCCACTCCCACCGCTCCGGACCCTTCAACGACCAGATGGGCTTTATCCAAGAGCACGAAGATGGCTTCGTAGATCTCATCATCGTCAACCAGTACTACCTCATCAATAAGGTCTCGGGCAATAGTGAACGGCACAATGCCAAAGCCGCCCGCCAGGCCCTCGGCGATGGTGGGGCCCGCCTTATACCGCTCGTAGCAATGCCCCTCCTTCAACGACAAATATGCCGAAGGCGACGACTCAAGCTGCACCCCGATGACCCGCGCCTGAGGGTTGATCGCCTTCACGGCCACCGCTATTCCCGCGATGAGCCCTCCGCCGCCTATGGGCACCAGCACCGCTTCGACCTCGGGCAGATCCTCCATGATCTCCAGGCCCACCGTGCCCTGGCCAGCTACCACCAGGGGGTCATCGTAGGAGTGAACAAAGGTCAAGCCCCGCTCCTGCTGGAACTCCCTGGAGATGTCGTAGGCCTCCTCAAAATCAGCTCCCTTCAAGACAAGCTCGACATCGAACACCGACAGCTTTTCGACCTTTGATGCAGGGGTATTCACTGGCATGAACAAGGTCGCCGGGATACCACCCAAAGCCCGAGCTGCATAGGCCACACCTAAGGCAAAATTGCCCGACGAGACGGCTACCACCCCCTTGGCTCTCTCCTCTGGCGACAGGGTGGTCATCTTGTTGACAGCGCCGCGCACCTTGAAGGCACCCGTTCGCTGCACATTCTCCAGCTTCAGATAGATGTCGCATCCCGTCATCTTGCTGAGGAGAAAGGAATATTGCAGAGGTGTCTTCACGGTCAAACCGCTAATGTTACGCCGGGCTGCCATGATGTCGCTAAGTTGAATCATGTTTCTCCTCCATTTCAAGTTCAAATAAGTTGTGTCTCACGCCTCGATTTGCAACCCCAACCCTTGCTCCATGGCCTTCCGGTAGGCAAACAGAGCAATAGCTGTATCCTGCACACCAACACCTGTCAAGTCACAGATTGTGATCTGCTCCTCATTTCTACGGCCTACCTTCTGGCCTGAGGTAAGCTCCCCCAACTCGATGATCTCATCATCCAGGGAGATAATCCCCTCCTCCAGCCCATGATGCAGCTCCCCCAGGCGGAAGCACTGTGATTTCAGGTCGCAAACCAGAACATCGGCACGCCCCAGCACATCGGCGTACAACTCCTGTTTCTCCTCAGTATCAGAGCCCATAGCGGTGATGTGCAGCCCAGGGTGCAACCACTCGGCCTTCAGATAAGGATCCCGCGATGGTGTGGTTGTGACCACGATATCGCTATTTCTCACAACGGTCTCTGCATCCTTTGCTTGCACGATCTCAACACCCAACGCCGGGCCCATCTCCGCAGCATACTGCTCGACATGCTTGGGGTCTCTGCTATAGACCAACAGCCTGCGAAAGTCGCGCACCAACTTCAGGGCCCTCATCTGGTACCGGGCCTGGGTGCCAGACCCAATGACTCCGGCTGTATTGATCTCCTTGCGGGCCAGATATTTGGCTGCTACTGCCCCAGCAGCGCCAGTGCGCACATCGGTTAGATAGGCGTTATCCAACAGGAGCGCCTCGGGAAAGCCTGTCCTGGCGCTCAAGACCACCATCATGCCACAGCCACTGGGCAGGCCTAAGAGGTAGTTCTCGTAGAAGCCAGAGGCTATCTTGATGGCGAAGCTGTCGAGCCCTCGCACATAGGCGGTCTTGACATCCACTTCCCCCTTGTGCTCTGGGATATCAATGCACATGATAGGGGGTGTGGTGGCCTCGCCATTCGCCAAGCGCGTGAAAGCGTCCTCGACAACTGTAATGGCTCCTCGGTCCATTCCCACGCATTTTCGAATCTCCGCCTCGGTCAAAATAGTGACTTTCATGCCCACCTCCCTAGTGCACTTTCACAAAACAAACCTTAGCGAGTTATGTCAAAATCTGGTTCTAGGACTAGCTCACTTCTGCAATTCGACGATCAACTCGTGGATGCGGTCCAGGCCAGTCCGAAGGTAGTCGGGGGGCAGCCCGAAGCTGATGCGGAGGAAGTGATCCATGCCGAAGTGATCGCCAGGTATGATGAAAACGCTCTTCTCATGGATCAACCGCTCGACCAGTTCGGTCGAGTTGATATCTAGGTGATAGCGGACAAAGGCGATGGCAGCCGCCTGCGGCGGGACCAGGCTGAAGACACCTTCGTGGCTCTCCAGCCATCCATCGAGGATAGGAAACCCCCGACGGATGTAATCGCGGGCCCGTTGGATAAGGCGTGGCCGCACCTGAGGCGACAGGGCAATGGCCGCCAGTTTATTGGCCAGCATGGCAGTGCCAATGGTGGTGTACTCGTGGCGAGTCCATATCTCGTCCACCATGTCGCTTGGCCCTACCACCCAGCCGATGCGCAAACCTGGCAGGCCATAGGCTTTGCTCAGGCTATTCATGGCCAGCACCTTATCATACCGGCCCCAGAACGAGGGCGTCTGAGTGTTAGTGAGGCGTTCGGCACCGCTGTACACCTCGTCGGCCAGAAGCCAGGCCCCAACCCGCTCGGCGGCGGCCACGATGGCATCCATCTCATCCTCAGTCAGGATGTAGCCTGTGGGATTGTCTGGATTGCAGACGGCGATGAGCTTCGTTTTCTCCGAAACGACGTCGTTCAGCTCATCCAGGTCAGGAGCCCAGCCGCGTTCTTCTCTGAGATGAAAGGCCCTGACCCGCGCGCCTAAGTTGTGGGCAACGCCCCAAACCTGCATGTAGTTGGGCAGCATCACCACCATCTCGCCCCCCTCAGCAAGAATGGTTTGGACGGTGATGAAATTGGCCTCGGCGCACCCGACAGTGACCAAAACATTATCGGGGGTTGCGCCGGGGTAAAGGGCTGCGATGTGCTCTCGCAATTCGATAATGCCGTTGGCCTGGGGGTAGTAGAGCTCGGTATCCAGCAATTCATCGAGCAGCGCCGGATCACCTACGAGCTCTCGGACGCTGATGGGCTGAACGCCACTCTCCGAGAGATTGTACTCCACCACGTTCTCCCATTTAGACATCATGTGTTCCATCTCGAATACTTGAAATGCACTCATGCTATTCACTCCTTTCATAGGATTTGATTCCGATGCAACACAACATTGCCCCACTTCACGACCGTCTCTACTGAGAAAGTTAAGCCGAGCCAAAAGCTCGGCATCGAGCACTGAGAAATTGTCGGCATTGGGTGCCAAGAAGTGTATTGTAGCAAGGTGCTCACCCTGACGGCCTCAATGCAGTATCTGACTTAAGAACTGCTTCGTCCTCTCCTCCTTGGGATTGCTGAAGAGTTCTTCGGGGGTCGCCTCCTCGATTATCCGCCCTGCATCCAGGAAGACCATGCGGTCGGCCGCCGCCCTGGCAAAGCCCATCTCGTGGGAGACAACCACCATGGTCATCCCCTCTCGGGCCAGGTCCAGCATCACGTCCAGCACCTCTTTAATCATCTCCGGGTCGAGGGCCGAGGTAGGCTCATCGAAGAGCATGATCTTGGGATTCATGGCCAAGGCCCGCGCGATAGCTACCCGTTGCTTCTGGCCGCCCGAGAGCTGGCCAGGGTAGGAATCCGCCTTCTCCGGTATCCCCACCCGTTCCAGAAGTTCCCGAGCGATACGCTCTGCCTCCTCTGGAGGGCGCTTGCGCACAATCCGTTGTGCCAAAGTGATGTTCTCCAGAGCAGTAAGATGGGGAAAAAGGTTAAACAACTGGAAGACCATCCCCACTTCGGCACGAACTTTATCTATGTTAACTTTCTCGTCCGTGACGGGAATGCCATCAACGATGATAGTGCCGCTATCGGGTTTCTCCAGGTGGTTGATGCACCGGAGCAGAGTGCTTTTTCCCCCCGCCACTAGGGCCGAAGATAAAGCACACCTCCCCCCTCTTCACCCTCAGGCTGACATCTATCAGGGCCTTGGTCTTTCCAAAACTCTTGTAGACCCGGTCAATTATGATGATGTCGTCGTTCGCGGGCGGTCGCTCAATCTTGCTATTCTTCAAAGGACATCCTCCTCTCCATCAACTTCACCAACAACGACAAGGTAAGGGTCATAGCAAGATAGAGAAAGGTCACTGTATTCCAAGTCTCGAAAGTACGGAATGTGCGAGCCCGGTTCAGCTTGCCCAGTTGGGTGAGTTCTCGCACAGCCAGAACCGAGACCAAGGAAGAATCCTTCAGCATGGCTATGAAGTCGTTGCCCAGGGGAGGTAGCACTCTTCGAATGGCTTGAGGAAGGATAATGTAGCGCATGGCCTGGAAATAGCTCCTACCTAATGAACGAGCTGCCTCCATCTGGCCTCTCGCTATCGAAAGTTAGTATAACATATGGGTATTAAAATGTCAAACACAAAGCATTCCCG
>CAZRSI010000122.1:0-8639 GCA_964602575.1 uncultured Anaerolineae bacterium | reverse complement strand
CCGGAGCTTCCAGCTCCGGGCTAGCTTGACAGGATCCCACCCTCCCCCAGCCCCCATAGGCATCAAGCTAAGAGGGCTGCCTGCAGAAAAACAGCTGCTGGCCAACTCCGCCGTGGCATGAAGTGCCACGGCTACAGAGCTGCCACCCCGTAAAACGGGGTTCTTGAGCCCGATTTCATCGGGCGAAAGCTCCGTTAGAGAAGGCAGGTGAGGATAAACAGGGGTAGACGAGAGCTTAAAAAGATGAGAGAGTTGTAAGACCGAGATCAGTGACCCATGGGCCACGTCCCGGAAACAAAAAAACGCAACCGACCCGCGAATCGGTTGCGTTTTTGGAAGATAAAACAACAGGGTTGAAACCAGGTGTCTATCAGCGAACCACTATTTTCCCCAGCACCACCCGATCACCCCTTACTTTCCCCGAAGCATCCAGCACCGGCAGACGCTCCAGGGTGGGCAGGTAGTACATCCCTACCTCCAACAGGTATTCCCCCGGCGGAGTGTCGGGCGCGATGAGCAGGCCATAATTGTCCCGCACAAGCTCGCCGAGCCGCCACCCGGTGGTGGGATGAGTGCCGCTCCGGGGCTCGCTATCCATCTGGGCCACGATGCGATTATCAGCATCCAGCAGATGGGTGAAGACAGTGTACCGCCTCTCCATCTCCGCCAGGGCCTGCCAGTACAAACTCAGCGTAAGCGCCTCACCAGCTCTGACTTCCCTGGAACCCAGGCTGTAACCTACCAGCAGCACCTCGTTCCCCAGGTTAGCCGCCACGATGGTTGGCTGGGAGGGCTCGGTTCCCCCAGGCGGCATGAGGTAGAGGATGAGATAGGCTCCAAGGAAACTGCGGTAAAGGCTCCGGTAGCCGTGCTCGCTCAGCCAGCGCTCCGCCAGGTGCTGGGGATCGTACTGCTCCGCGTAGCCGAACATCACCAGCCAGACCCGCGAGTAGCCTGCGGTCAGCGCAGCCAGGGCCCGATCGGCCCGCTGCTCACTGCTAAGGTCGTCGCGAGAGATAAAACGATAGGCTATCCCTGGTGGCCGGTAGTAATCGAACAGCGCTTCTTGCAGGGGATTGTTCAGCAGAAGCAGATCGCCCGGCCGGGTGTGATCCTGCACGTAGTCCATCATGAGCCCGTACTCGCCCTTGGTATAAGCCCTGTCGAAAAACCAGTTGTGCAGGGAAAGAGAGCTGGCGGAGACGAGGAAGGCCAGGACCACCGCCAGGACCCAGGGCCATCTGCCCAGCAGCCACCCCAGACCTCGTGCCACAAGGATGATGAAAGCCGGAGCGCTGACCAGCAGGTAGCGCTCCTGAAAGAAGGGCATGATAGGGTTGACCAGCCAGGCGAAGATCAGGGGTATTACCAACCAGGCCAGCAAGAGCCAGCCCCCCCTCCCTCCCAAGGGAGAATCAGGAGAGAGTGAACCTTCCAGGTCGCTGAATCCACCCCCTCCCAACTTCCTGCCAGGAGGAGCTAAAGCGGCAACGAGGCCCAAGGCCATCAGCAGTATAAACGGCAAAGCAAGATAGTATGCCAACGGTGTCTCCACCGTGGTTCCCACACTGAAAGCGGTCAGGCTTCTCTTGACGATGTTGATCAGGACAGGCAGGGTCAGTTCGTCGAATCGCGCGTTGGCTTTGCCGGCCAGAAAGCCCCGCTGGGCCAGTACCCATGGCAGAAACGACAGGGCCAGCACGGCCTGGACGGCTATCCAGCGCGCCAACCTGTTGCGGTCGCGTTTCCACATCGTTATCGCAACCACATTCTGAGCCACGACCACGAAAAGGGCGTAGTAGTGGGTGAAAATGGCCGCCGCCGTCGCCAGGAGATAGGTAAGGACGATCCCTGGCGGTCGCCCAGGACGGGTGCAAGAACCACCCCCACCGGACATGACCCTGGCCAGGAGCAACATCGAGAGAGTGGTGGCGAAGGTCGCCAGAGCGTACATGCGGGCCTCCTGGGAATAGTAAATCAGAAAGGGGGAGATGGTACAAAGCAGCGCCGCCAGGAGGCCAACCAGCTCGCCGAAGGCCAGTCGCGCCAGTTGGTAGACCAGCGGCACGGTGAGCATCCCCAGGACGAGCGACAGAAACCGCAAGGCGAAAACACCGCGGCCGGTCAGCCGGACCCAGAGGTAGAGGAGAAAATGATACAGCGGGGGATTGGTTTCCGTGTGGGGGGAAACAGTGGAAAGCAGGGGCAGCTTGACCACGTAAGCGCTATGGGCCTCATCGCCCCAGATCTCCTGGTGATCCAGGCGGTAAAGCCTGAGGGCGAAAGCCACGAGCAGGAAAAGAATCAGAACAACGATGGTGAGGCATTGTCCCCGCAGGCTTCGCCGGGAGCACCCTGCCAAACGGCGGACGCCTCGCGCATTCGTGCCCCCCAGACGCGACGTCAACCGCTGTTCCCAATCCGTTAATCCTGCCAATCCGCTGTTCTTCCTAGATTCTGTCAAAGAACATCAACACGCCCATCAATATGAACAGCGTTGCTGCTCCCTTGCGCAAGAGCTCAGGCGAAACAAAGCGGGCAATGGCCTGTCCGGCCAGGGTGCCGATCAGCGTAGCGGTGATCAGGGCCAGCGCAGCCCCTACAAAAACCGTCCAAGGATAGTCGGAGCTGGCCGAAGTGGAGATCACTGCCAATTGAGTTTTATCGCCCAACTCCGCCACCAACAGCAAAACGAAGGTGCTCCACAGTAGCTTCCAATCCATCACAGTCCAAATCCTTTCAGCTATTTCACACCGCCGAGGGTTCCGGCCAGAGGCGGTGAAACATCATCCACTGTTCCGGATGAGCACGAACGTGCTCCTCCAAAATATCCGCCAGCCGGCGAACGTTGGCCCTGATGTCCCGCCATCGGTCGCCGGTGTGGATCATCTCGAGAGGGCCCGTCACCCGCAAGGCGTATCCTTTGCCCGGCTCGTAGTAGCAACTACCCACCATAACTAGAGCATCTGCCAGCAGGGCCAGGCGCACTGGCCCAAGAGGCAAATAAGCCGGCTGGCCAAAAAACTCCACCGGTTCCCGCTCCTCCGGGTCCGGTCGGTCCACACCTGTCAACACAATGCCCCCGCTTTTCAGGCGGCGGATAGCCGCTCGCAGCGATTGGGGAGTGATGGGAGTCACCTCAAACCCTGCCTCGGCCCGCAGGCGGTTCAAAAGGTGAAAACCACCCCGCGGATTGGCCAGGGTGAGTATCTGCATGGGCAGGCCCCGCACACCTACGGACAGGCCCAGCAGGTCGAAATTGCTCATGTGAGTGGCCAGCAATAGCACCCCCTGCCCCCGCGCCGTCTCGGACCGGAGGAAGGATATGACCTCCTCTGGAATACGCACCGCCCCCGCAAGCACCTCCTTCGACTGGCCGAGGGCGTGAAAGAAGTCATAGTAGGTCTGACCGGCGTGGAAGAAGACCTGGTACGCCATGCGGTGCAACGTGGCATCATCTGCCTCCGGGCCGAGAACCCGACGCAGGTTGGCGCGCACTGCCCAGTACACCTCCGGCTTGCGGTTGGCGATGAGGTTGGCAGCTACCCTCGCCAACCCGTAGCCCAACCGACGCGGCAGGTGCCTGGCCAGGAAGATGCCCAGTTGCGTCATCGGCTTGCTGCTAACGAAATCCTGAAAGCGCATCATGCCTTCTCACGGTGGAGGGAGGGCGCGGCCACCTGGAACTCGGCCGACCGGAACAATCCCCGCGCCTCGATGAGCACCGGCAACCCTCGCACGACGCAGAGCGCCAGGGCTAGCCAGCTAACTGCTGAGGCAACGCTCCACACGCTGTGCCAGGTGGTGTGTCCCCTCATCTGAAGCCCGAAGGCCAGCGCCAACAGCGTGAAAGCAATGGCTTTGGCCACTCCGTAACCAGCCCGCATGGTGCCCGAAGCCACCAACCAACGGCCCCACCGGCCACGCATCATGCTGTGCGCCGATTGCCCGTGTTGCAGGGCCACGTTGCGAATGGAATCGGTCAGCGCTCCTCGGATGACCACCGTCAGCGGAATGATCACCGAAATCAGCCTGAGTTGAGCGTAGGTCACCCACAGGACGATCTCCACGGCCCGGTCAGCAGCGATGTCCAACGCGCTGCCCACGAGGGTCTGTTCGTGGCGCCGCCGGGCGACAAACCCGTCCAGAGAGTCCATCAGGATCAGCGCCACAATGAGAGGCACGTCAACCAGTGGGCCCACAGCTCCGCCGTAGTAGAGCAACAGCACCACTACGATCAGCAGCGGAAACCGCAGCACAGTTATCAAATTCGCTAAGTTCATCTTTCACCTCGTATTTGCTTTTGCCTCCTGAGACAATTATAAAACAAAAGGGGGCAAAAAGCAACTTGCCCTCTTCTGGAGGCCTGCGCAGCAGGAGGGGGGTGTGGGGAGTGTCCCCCAAATATCCCCTCTTCTCGTTGCCGGTGTGGGGCGTTGGCCCATTTAGCCCCGCCATGAACAGGAAAAAGTGGGGTTGAGGGGGTACCCCTCAAGCTCCCCAGGCTTCGCTGCACAAGCCCTTCTGGTGATTACTCATATCTTTTCGCTCTAAATCACCCCCTCGTCCGACAGACGAGCTCTCCTTCGTCGAAATGATAACTCCGCCCCTTCCAGGCCATTCCCAGCCCCGACCACGCCCAGCGGACAGAGTTGAGGGCCGTCAGTATCCCAAATACAATCGTCAACGGGTGCAGAAGCACCATCCACCGCTCATAGCCAAATCGCTGTCCAATCAGAGCCCGGATAAGAAAGCCAATAGACAACTGGAGCAAGGGGAATCCAACCCAGAAGCGGTCCATCCAGCCATGCCGCAGGCCCATCAGCAGGAAGCCGAACGGGGCCAGGAAAACTATCAGGTTGACCAATAACAGGGCCACCATCGGCTCCAGTTCGTAGTCGAAGGCTGGGAACGCGCTCTTGGAGAAGCCGCGCCAGGCCTCCTTCAGTCCCCAGTAGAAACGCACCTTCACGGTGTTGGTTCCATCCATCAGCGCCACCCGGCCGCCGTTCCGCCTGGCCAGCCGGGCCAGGCACACATCCTCGGCGATATCTTGCTTGACCGCCTCGTGCCCGCCGATGCGCCAATAGAAATCGCGCTGGAAAAACATGAACGGGCCAATGGCCAGCGCGAGGAGTGAATGGCGAATCCGGTTCATCAGACCCAGCGGCAGGTAACACATGGGCCCTACGGTGATCATCGGCAGGGCCACTGCCTCCCCTAAGGTACCCATGATGGCATGAGGGAACACGCTCACCAGGCCAGCCTGTGCCCCTAGTGCCGCACGCAGGGCCGATGACACAGAGTGTGACGCGTGGATGGTATCGGCATCGGTGAACAGCAGCCACTCCCCCTGGGCGGCCTGGGCCAACTGGTGGCAGGCATAGGTCTTGCCATGCCAGCCCGGCAGCAGAGGTTGGCCGCGCAGCAGGCGTATCTGTGGATGCTCCGCCGCCAGTTCGGCCACGATGTCAGCCGTCCGATCGGATGACTCGTCGTCCAGCACCAAAATCTCCAGCCGTGGGTAATCCTGGCCCAGCAGCGACTCCAGACAGCGGCCGATGTTGCGTTCTTCATCGCGGGCGGGAACCAGCACCGACACCAGAGGCAGGGGGGCGGGCAATAGTCCTTCCTTTGGCATTCGGGGCAGCAAGCGCAGATTGTTGAGCAGGTTGGCTAGAATACCCAGCAGGAGCAGGGTAACCACCACCTGGTAAAGCATTATCGTCTCCTGGTTCGTAGCTTGACATGGAAGGGCTGGGATGGGTAGGTTAGCTCAACGCAGCCCTGCAGTGGCGGGTTGATCGTCGTTTTCCTCTTGGTACCAGCCGGGGCGGGCGGTCGTTTCCTCCCAGCCGTGCTCGGCCCACACGCGCCGCTCGTGAGGCAGATCAATGATTTTCTTGATAGCCAGCGACAAAAACAGGATCAGTGCATAGGCTGTCATCCACGGCCCGTAGCCGAAGGCCAGGGGCAGCACGATCACTGCAGCGATACCCACAACCACGCTGCAGTTGAAATCGCGCAGCAACAGGTGAGCCAGCCCGAATATCCCCAGCCCGGCCAGTGTCGAGCAGGGCAGCAGTCCGAGCAGGAATCCCAAAGACACTGCTACACCCTTACCGCCCTGCCAGTGCAGGAAAACCGAGAAGTCATGGCCGATCACCGCCGCGAAGCCGCACAACAGCAGCACGGGCAGCGGTACATCCAGCGCACGGGCCAGCAGACAGGCCGCCAGCCCTTTTAGGCCATCCAACAAGCCGGCCAATGCGCCCCACTTCATGCCCACTACGTGCGCCACGTTGCGCGCACCTACATTCCCCTCGCCCACGTAGCGGATGTTCAGCCCGGTGCGCCAGCGGGCGATAATGTACGAAAAGGGGATCGCGCCTAACAAGTAGGCGGCTATTAGCAGTAAGGTGGTCATCTCTCCTCCTCCACCCAGAACACTCCGCTAATCCTCCGTCCCAATGCGAACGCTCTATGGGTTCTCCGCCCAGAAGGCCACAGCCAGTACTCCTGGTCCAAGGTGGGTGCCGGCCACCGGTGAGACGCTAGAGTGGTACAGCTCGCGGAGATCAAATCGCTCCTCAAGGGTATGGAGCAGCCATTCCATCTCCTCCGGCTTGGCGTCACCCTGGTGCACTGTGATATGGACTGGGCAGTTCCCTACCATCTCTTCCACATGGTTCACCAGTTCTTTGATAGCACGCGAACGGGTACGAGAGCGACCCAGTGGTTGCATCGTCCCCTTGTTGGGGGGGATGTGGAGCAAGGGCTTGAAATCCAGCATCGAACCCACGAATGCTTGCAGATGGCTGATGCGTCCTCCCCGTCGCAGGTATTCTAACGTGTTCACCATGAAGCACACGTCCACGTGAGGGATCATGGCCTGGACTCGCTCCAACACCTCCTGTACAGTGGCGCCTGCTTCCGCTGCTCGAGCGGCCTCCACTGCCAGGAACCCCTGAGCCATCAGCGCCGTGTGGGAGTTTATCACATGGATGTTTAACTCTGGCAGCTCTTTGGCGGCTGTGAGAGCCGCGCCATAACCCATCCCCAGCTCGCCTGAGTAGGGAATGCAGACGATGGAATCTGCACTCTCCTCGGCTAGTCGCTGATAGAAGGCCTTGAACTCCCCCACCGAAGGTGCCGAAGTGGTGGGCAGGGACTTGTTCTCCTGCAGGCGGCGGTAGAACTCGTCCGTAGTCATATCAACGCCATCCAGATAGCTCTCGGTGCCGAAGCTCACGTGCAAGGGGATGACGTAAATAGGATATCGTTCGAGTAATTCGTCGGGCACACAGGCCACTGAGTCGGTTAGAACGGCGATCTGAGACATGATTCTCCTCCTCAATGATTGTCATCATAACGTCGCAGGGCCACGACCGCGTTCTGGCCCCCGAAGCCGAAGCCGTTGACCAGGGCCACTTGAACTGCCTGTTTACGGGCTACATTGGGCACGTAATCCAGGTCGCAGGCCGGGTCGGGCACCTGGTAGTTGATGGTGGGGGGGATGATTCCGTCGCGTAGGCAGAGCACGGCCGCTACCGCGGAGATGGCACCGGCCGCCCCCAACGTGTGCCCCACCATGGACTTGGTAGCACTCACCGCCAGCCGGTAGGCATGTTCCCCAAAGACAGCTTTGATAGCCTTGGTCTCCACTGCATCGTTCAGCGGAGTGCTTGTCCCGTGGGCGAAGATCACATCTACTTCCTCAGGGATCAAGCCGGCGTCCCGCAGCGCACCGCGCATAGCTCTGATAGCACCATCCCCATTTGGTTCTGGTGCAGTGACGTGGTAAGCATCGCCGGTCGCGCAGCCACCCAGTAGTTCAGCGTAGATACGCGCTCCGCGGGCACGTGCATGGGCCTCTGTCTCCAGCACCAGTGCCGCCGCACCCTCCCCAAAAACAAAGCCATCGCGCTCGGCGTCGAAGGGACGGCTGGCGTGCTGAGGATCATCGTTGCGGCGGGAGAGAGCCCCCATGCGCCCGAGAGCAGCGAACGGTAGAGGGGTTATAACCGCCTCTACCCCGCCTGCAATGATCACGTCAGCGTCACCCATCTTCAGGAAGCGATGCGCCTCCCAAAGAGCCATGTTGCCACTGGCGCAGGCGGCCGTTGAGGTAATCACTGGACCGCGCACTCTCAGTTCGATGGACACCAGGCAGGAAATGTTATTAGGCATAACGGCGGGGACAAGAAAAGGGCTGATGCTATGTGGCCCCTTTTCAGAAAGACGGTGCGATCCACATTCTACTTCCCCTATCCCGCCGCCCCCGGTGTTGAGCACGATTCCTACTCGGCTGGTATCCTCGACCTCGAGATCTAAGCCGGCATCGGCCACAGCTTGGCGCGCTACGGCCAGGGCGAAGTGACCAGGGCGGACAGTGCGGCGTACCAGCTTACGGTCCATGTAGGCAAGCGGGTCAAAGTCCTTGACCTCGCAGGCGATTCGCACCGGGAACTCACTGGCATCGAAGGCCGTGATTGGCCCGGCGCCAGAGACGCCAGCCGTCAGATTGCGCCAGAAAGTTGGCACATCGTTGCCGATGGCGGTAATCGCTCCCAGGCCAGTAACAACCACTGCAGTCATTACGCAGACCTCCTCGATCGCTGAAGGAAAGGGCTCGGTCA
>CAZRSI010000121.1:0-8672 GCA_964602575.1 uncultured Anaerolineae bacterium | reverse complement strand
CTTTACTCGGGCTTGCCAAGCTGCCCGAGTATTGTTGAAAGCCATGCGCGGATTTGACATTTTTATTTTAGTCTCCGCTAATAACTCTGAAGTGCCAGATTCTGAGTGAAATCGTGAGGATGCAGTAAACCCTTTCAGATTATATCATTTCTGACCAAAATCATGCGTGAAGGAAGGGTGAAAGTAGCATGAATTCTGAATGAAGGCTTACCTAGGCCACCTCCAAGTTCGCATTTTCCGTAGCATTTCTAGATAGCCAGGCACGATCACAGTATAGAACTGATATAGGAAACGTGAGCTAGGGTAGTCGTAGGCTCCGATATGGCGCACGAAGCGGCCTCCAAAACCCTCCTTGAACCGATAGACCCCCCACAGAGGATCCGATTCATCTAGAACATCGGGCGCTCCCCACAGGTCATACACTGTGCAGCCTTGAGCTTTGGCCCACCGCATGGCCTCCCATTGCAGAAGATGGTTGGGCATGAGGTTGCGATGCAGATTTCGCGATGCTCCGTACATGTACCAGGCCTTCTTCCCAAAGCGAAACAAGATCAGGCCAGCCAGAGGTTGACCCTCGTACTCGGCGATGAAGAGCTGGGCCAGATTGGCCTTCGTGAAAGATTGCCACGCATCGCAGTAATAGTCAAAAGGACGGATTATGAACCCATCTCGTGCGCTGGTCTCCGCATACATTTCGTAGAACAGGCTCAGGTCATCCGGTCCGCCGATGCGTATCTTGACCCCCCGCCGTGCAGCCAAACGCACGTTGTAACGGGTCTTGGATTTCATGGCCTTTAACAGATCATTCTCTTCGCGTGTCAGGTCTATGAGAACAGTGTTGCGGAACTGAATCTGCTCGGGGGACAAGCGCCAACCTCGCTTTTCTAAGGTGGTGATAACTTCAGCGGCAGGGGAACTCAGTTCGTCCAGGCAGACATCGGGGTCAATTTTTATGAAGATAGCATGGTGGCGCTTAGCTACGTCCTCTAAAGCGGCCAGAACGTACTCCAGCAACTCATCATCGCTGTAATCAAGGGCTGGGCCCTTGGGTACGTACATGATGCAAAGAGGGAGGTAAGGAAGTCTGCGTTTCAGTATGGAAGCGGCAGCTTGTACCGAGCCGTTTTTTTCAAATAGAAGCCGTAGGGGTTTCCAACCGTGTCGAGCTTTGAACTGGCCCCATTCGTAGGATTGCAGCACATGCTGGTAGGGAAGCTGGAGAAGTGCATTATTCCAAAGGTCGTGCTCTATTACCTCAATTACTTTCATTATCCTCATCTCGGTCTGGCTCGCTGAGCCATTAGCTTATTGTAAAGCCAATATAGCGGTGGTGAATAGACGTAATCATAAGCGCCCAGGTAGTGCACTACCTGTCCTCCAAAGCCTCTTTTGAACCGATAGACCCCCCAAAGGCCGTCGCTGCGCTTAGTGAACTCGCTTTCCAGAATCTCCTCTTCCTCATCGGGTATGCCCCACAGATCGTATGTCAGACAGCCACGGCCTTTAGCCCATCGGATGGCCTCCCACTGCAAAAGGTAATTGGGCATGAGGTTGCGATGCTCATTTGAAGATGCTCCGTACATATACCACGCTCTTTGCCCTAAAGCGAAAACCATTATCCCGGCCAGGACTTTCCCTTCGTAGGTAGCCAGGAAGAGCCTGGCCAATTTTGGAGGCACGAAAAGGCGGTGGGCGGTTTCATAGTACGATCTGCTGTGAATTCCGAAGCGGTCACGTTGGCTGGTAATCTGCATCAAACGGTAGAATTCAGGCAAGTCTTCAACCGTGCCTTCGCGTACTGTTACCCCTCTGCGTGCTGCCAGACGGATGTTATAGCGGGTCTTGGACTTCATGCGAGCCAGAATGTCTTCGAGGTCAGGGGTTAGATCCAGCAGGATGGTGCATCGAGGTTGGATAGTCTGCGGGCTGGGGTGGAAGCCTAGGTCTATAAGCCGTTGAGCCAGGGCAGAATTCTCAGGTACATCGGGCTCAATCTTGAGAAAGATGGCGCGATTCTGGCGACAAAGACGGTGCAGGGCGTCTAGCAGGGCGTGCGTTGCTTCTTCGTCGGCCCAGTCGGTGATGGGCCCCTTAGGTACATAGGCGATAGTTCGCAGGCCCAACGGAGTGGGGCGGAAGAGCACCTGGGCACCAGCCAGCCACTGGTTTCGGTTCTGGATGGCTACGCGAGTTACCTGCCAACCAAATTGCTCCTTCAATCGCCCCCATTGGCTTGATTGGAGGATATGACCTCTAGGAGAAGCAATCACAAAGGAGTTCCAATCCTGTTCACCTATTTCAGTTACTGGGTGAAGGTTCAAGGCTAATCATCCTTTTCCTGAATCTAGGAATATTATACCACAGATTTCTCCAGAAGTCACTTGTGCCGCACTTGCGCATTTTTCGGAAGTGTGCTATAATATCGCTCGTTTGTGCCAGTCAGTAATGCAATTTTGACTCATATGGTTTTATGTATTGCGGTTCAGACGGTTGCAAAAAGTATTGTTGTTATTTTCAGGTGCAATCATTTTTAGACTACATCATATAGCAACACGAGTTGCTCTTAACGAATCAGAAAACTAGAGCAACAGTTTTTGTAACCGCCTGTTGCAATTGGCAGTTTGCCCTAATGACAGAAATATGCTATAATATTCCCTGTTTGTGGAAGCATTCAACGAAGGAGTTGTGGGATTGCTGGCAGACTACACATTCATTGGCATTTTCGCTGTAATCGCTATTGTCTTTCCCATTATTGCTTTAGCCTTAGCTTTTCTGATTCGCCCCAAAAAACCAAATCCCATAAAATCTTCTATTTACGAATGCGGTCTCGAGACCATTGGAGAGACGTGGGTGCAGTTCAGGGTTCAGTATTACATCTACGCCCTCGTCTTCGTCATCTTCGATATCGAGACCGTTTTTCTTTACCCCTGGGCCATGGCCTATAACAAGCTGGGCCTCTTCGCCCTGGTGGAGATGTTTATCTTCCTGGCTATCTTGTTTGGCGGCCTGATCTACGCCTGGCGGAAGGGCGCGCTGGAGTGGATGTGATAGCCCGGCAAGTGATAAGCGAGGGGGGATATGTCCGAAGAGGAAATCATCGCGGAACAACTTAAACGCAACATCTTCCTCACTACTGTAGACAAGGTCTACAACTGGGGACGCAAGTCGAGCATGTGGCCTGTGATGTTTGGATTGGCTTGCTGTGCTATTGAGATGATCGCCACGGCGGCCTCTCGCTACGACCTGGCTCGTTTCGGAATGGAGATCATGCGGGCCTCGCCCAGACAGGCCGATTTGATGATCGTGGCTGGCACTGTCACTCACAAGATGGCTCCCCAGGTGTTGCGCATTTACAATCAGATGCCGGAGCCCAAATACGTGCTGGCTATGGGCAACTGCGCGATATCAGGTGGTCCCTTCCCCTCCTACGCTGTGCTGCAGGGGGTAGATGAGATCCTGCCGGTGGACGTCTACGTACCCGGCTGCCCCCCACGCCCCGAGGCATTGCTCGAAGGAATCATGAAACTGCACGACATGGTGATGAAGCAGTCCATCAAGACGGTGCCGTGGTACAAGTAGCCAGTAACTAGGTGCAACGCACTTCCAAAGTGCGTTGCACCTTAAGTGAGGGAACGACGTGACGAACGAGGAGATCCTAAGTAAGCTCAGAGAACGCTTTCCCGATGCCGTGATCGAGGTGCCGGAGCTCATTGATTTCACGGTGGCCATCAAGCCGGAGGCGGTGGCCGACGTAGCCCGGTTCCTGCGCGATGAGTGCGGGCTGGATTACCTGGCCCTGCTGACCGCCGTGGACCGGCCGGAGCGGTTCGAGGTAGTCTATCATCTTTGGTCTATCAAGGATCGGACTACCGAACCCTTTGTGTTGAAAGCCTACATCGAGGACAAGGAGAACCCTACTGTCCCGTCAGTGACTCCTATCTGGCGGGGGGCCAACTACCAGGAGCGCGAAGCCTATGACCTCATGGGCATCCGTTTTGAGGGCCATCCCAATCTCAAGCGCATCTTGCTCTGGGAGGGCTTCCCCGGCCACCCGCTGCGCAAGGATTTCAAGAATCGAACCTACACCTTTGAGGAGTTGGAGCCCACGCGACCCAAAGGGCCGGAGTGGTGAGGTATGCTGAAAACAGAGACGATCACACTAAACATGGGTCCCCAGCACCCCAGCACGCACGGGGTGTTCAGATTGAAGTTGGAACTGGACGGCGAGACCGTGGTGGGCGTCGAGCCCATCATGGGCTACCTGCACCGGGGCATTGAGAAGCTCTGCGAAGAAAAAACCTACGTGCAGGTGGTGCCACTGACCGACCGCCTGGACTACATCTGCTCCATGACCAATAACCAGGCGTATGTGATGGCCGTGGAAAAGCTCCTGGGGCTGGAGGTGCCCGAACGGGCAGAGTACATCCGCGTGATCATGGCCGAGCTCACCCGCCTCATTAACCATATGATGGCCGTCGGTTTCCTGTGGAACGAGGTGGGCGCTTATTTCACCCCGGTCCTCTACTGCTTCCGAGCCCGCGAGCACATTTTGGACCTCTTTGAAATGGTATGCGGCTCGCGGATGATGTGCAACTACATGCGGCCGGGTGGTGTCTCGGCCGATTTGCCCGAGGAGTTTCTGCCGGCCGCCAGGAAGTTCATTGATCACTCCAAGGGCTTCATTGACCAGTTGGAGACTTTCCTGAACGAGAACGAGATCTTTCTGGCCCGGACTGTGGATGTGGGGGTGTTGCCTCCCGACGTGGCCATCAATGCCAGCATCACCGGCCCCATGCTGCGCGCCTCCGGCGTGGCCTATGATATCCGCAAGGTGGACCATTACTCTGTCTATGACCGCTTTGATTTCGAAGTGCCCACCTGTCCCAACGGCGATGTCTACGACCGCTACCTGCAGCACATCAAGGAGATGCACCAAAGTGTGCGGATCATCGAGCAGGCGCTGGAGAGCCTTCCGGAGGGCGAGGTGATGAACCCGCAGGCGGCCAGGGCCTTGCGCCGTCCTCCCCAGGGCGAGGCCTATGGGCGCATCGAGTGTCCCAAGGGGGAGTTGAGTTTCTATATTGTGAGCGACGGCTCGGCCAATCCGTACCGGGTCCGTATCCGCCCGCCATCGCAGATCAACCTCAGTGCGTTGAAGGAGATGTGCGAGGGCCACAAGATCCAGGACGTGGTGATCATTCTGGGCAGCATTAACTTGACTATGGCCGATTTGGATCGTTAATAGTATTTGGATGTCGGGGTCTTTAACGAGGCGGGGGCTTGGTCAGGAGACTTTTGCCCATCGTAGGGGGGATTCCCAAAGTTCCCCTGAGTTCCTCTGAGTTCCCCTGAATTTGGAGGAACTTTGGGGAACTGGGGGGAACTCAGGGGGTGTTGGAGAATTGTTGTTATTGTACACGCTTGTGAGCTAGGGGATATTGTATGGACACACTGAATTTCTTGTTTGTCAATCTTCGTGAGGTCATCACCACCTGGTTGGCCAGCTTTCTGCCCATGTGGGCCGCGGAAGTAATAGTGCATTTCGGGGTGGGCCTGATCCTCATATTCATTGGGCTGGGTTCGGTGATGGTGCTCACCCTGGGCGAGCGTAAGGTCATCGGACGGATACAAGACCGCTTCGGCCCCAACCGCTGGGGGCCTTGGGGCATCCTTACCCCGGTGGCCGATGGCATCAAGATGCTGACTAAGGAGGACATCGTCCCCGAGGGGGCTGACTACTGGGTACACCTCCTGGCCCCCATCTGCATCATGATCCCCGCTGTGCTCATCTACGCTGTGCTGCCCTTCGGCGAAGGGATGTGGGGCACCGACCTCAACATCGGCATCCTGTACATCGTAGCCATTGCTTCCCTGGGTACCATTGCCATTCTGATGGCCGGCTGGTCGTCTAACAACAAGTACTCGCTGCTGGGCGCTTTTCGCGTGGTGGCTCAGCTCATCAGCTACGAGATCCCGATGGCGCTGAGCATTGTAGCGGTGGTCCTACTCACGGGCTCGATGTCCATGGTCGAGATCGTGCGGCAGCAGCCGGTGCCGCATATCATCACCATGCCGATGGTCTTCTTCGTCTACCTGGTAGCGGCCTTCGCCGAACTATACCGGGCTCCCTTTGACATGATCGAGGCCGACTCGGAGCTGGTGGCTGGCTACTTCACTGAGTACAGCGGGATGAAGTTTGTGATGTTTTTCATGGCTGAGTACATCAACCTGTTTGCCATGTCGGCTATCATCACTACCCTCTTCCTTGGTGGCTGGCGTGGCCCCATTCTGCCAGGCTACATTTGGTTCTTCATCAAGTGTGGGGCGGTCATTTTCTTCTTCTGGTGGGTGCGCGGTATGATACCTCGCATTCGCGTTGACCACCTGCTGAACCTGGCCTGGAAGTTCCTGGTGCCATTGGGGCTGGTTAACCTGATGGTGGTGGGCCTGGTGGACAAATTGATCGCGGATGGGCTGGTGCAGGACATTGCCTTGCTGGCCGCCAACATCATTGTGGCCATCGCCGTGATCGGCGTGCTCGCCTTCACTGGCCAGAAGGCGCGGTCCAGGCGGCTGCAGCGCATCACAGCACGGAGAGCAGAAACCGTTTAACTGCGATGGGCAAAAGACTTGCCGACTTGCAGACTTGCTCATTTTCGTGAGGGGTATTCATGTTTGGTCTGGGCATTGTAAAGGGTCTTTGGGTTACGGGCAAACATTTTGTCATGAGCTACCTGAAACACGCAGGGATCCGAGATGGAACCCGGCCCGATCCCGAGTTAGTTGGGATGTTCACGGTGCAGTATCCTGAGGAGAAGCTGCCCATGTTCCCGCGCTTCCGCGGGGCGCTCATGCACCTGCGGGATGCCGAGACGGGCGAGCCTAAGTGTACCGCTTGTGGGCTGTGCGTAAGGGCTTGCCCCAACAATGCGATCGAAGTGGAGGGAGAGGGAAAGGGCCGGGAGCGAAAGGTGACCTCCTTTCATTACAATCTATCGCGGTGCCTGTTTTGCCGCCTCTGCGTGGAGGCTTGCACCTTTGGCGCCATTGAGATGAGCCACGAGTACGAACTGGCCAGCTATTCGCCGGACCTGGTGTGGGATCTGGAGAAGCTGTTATCCATCGGGGATAAGTACGGCATTCACGAATCGGGGAAGGATTGGAAGTAATTATGTTGCCGGTTGTTTTCATCATCTTCAGCATCATAACCTTGGGAGCTGCCGTGGCTGTCGTCACTAGCAGGAATCTGTTCCACAGCGCCCTCTTTCTGGTCCTCTCCTTCGTGGGCGTGGCAGGGCTGTACGTCCTGCTGGAGGCGGAATTCCTGGCCGCGGTGCAGATTCTGGTCTACGTAGGAGCCATTTCCATATTGATCATCTTCGCCATCATGCTCACTCGTCGCCTGATGGCCAAGGACCTGGTGCAGCGCAACGCCCAGTGGGGTATCTCAGGTTTGGTAGCCGTGCTCCTCTTTGCCCTGCTATGCTTCGTTCTGCTGAGAGTGAACTGGCCTGTGGTGGAAGCCGCCGTCTCCCGCGAGAGCATCAGCGTCCTTGGTCAAGAGTTGATGAGTACCTATGCCTTACCCTTCGAGGTGGCTTCGGTACTTTTGCTAGTGGCGCTGGTAGGTTCGATCATCCTGGCGCGGGAGAGGGAGTAACCACTTGGCAGACGCAAGACTATTGGTGGCCAAGGAATTCTTGGAGGATGCGAAACTTTGTCTGGACAATGGCCGATTTCGGTCAGCTGTTTCCAGGGCATATTATGCTTCCTTCCATGCTTGCATAGGTTTGTTTGTACACTACGGCTACCGACCTAGCCATTTTGTTGGATGGAGCGGGTGGCCAGCCAAACGATGGGAGCATGGCGTGGTTTTCAAGCACTTTCCCCTTGAGTTCGTTCAGAAGAGAAAACTGGTTGATTGGCGAATAGGTACCATACCTAGACGGTTGTACAAACTGAGAATCAGAGCTGACTATAAGATGGATTTGGTTGTCACACAGGCCCTGGCTCGGGACGCTTACGAGGAGGCGAAAAGATTGGTGCAGGTTATTGAGCAGGAGATAGGCTGATATGACAGTGGAAGCAGTTGCGGAAAAAATGGCGTTAGGTGATGTCGCCGAAAAAATCATAGCAGACATTCGGGAGAAATTTCCAGATGCCAAGTGCTTGATCAATGACGAAGTATACGGAGAAGAGGACTTAGACATTGAAGTCTACGTGGATGAAGGCAAGGTTCTTGCTGTTGATAGATTCGCTAGCGAGTTGACCTATCGTTACTGGGAGCAGACTGGCTACAACATTTTTGCCATGGTCGCTCCCAAGGAGTGTTACCCGATAAAGGAGTGAGAAATCTGTTATGGCCATTCCTTTGAGTTGGTACCTAATCGTCGCCGCCGCACTTTTCTGCATCGGCCTGTACGGGGTGTTGTCCCGGCGGAATGCCATCGGCATCCTGATGGGCATCGAGCTGATGCTGAATGCCGTCAACATCAATCTGGTGGCCTTCTGGCGCTACATCACCCCCCAGACGGCCACCGGCAAGGCTTTCGCTATTTTCGTTCTCGCCGTAGCCGCAGCCGAGGCTGCTGTAGGGCTGGCTCTGACCATTGCTATTTACCGCAGCCGCGACACGGTGATTGTGGAAGACATTGACCTGATGAAGTGGTAGA
>CAZRSI010000120.1:0-8794 GCA_964602575.1 uncultured Anaerolineae bacterium | reverse complement strand
CGACGGCGTGGGCTCGAATTCCACCCAGCCGTAGCGGGGGAAGTAAACTTCTACCCAGGCGTGGGCATCCTTCTCCCTCACCCGATAGGCCCCTGTCTCGGGATTGTATTCGCCCTGGCTATAGCCCGCTGCCACCCGGGCCGGAATACCAACGGCGCGGGCCATCACGGCCATGGCCGAAGCGAAGTAATCGCAGTAACCCTCTCCGAGGTCGAACAGGAAGTAGTCTACCGCGTCCCGACCCTCAGGCGGCGCTTCGATCAGCTCGTTGTACTTCATGCTTCGCAGGAAGCTCTCCAAGGCCCTGGCTTTGTCGTAGGCATTGTCGTAAACTGATACTCTCAGCTTGGATTTGGATAAATAGGTGATGGCATCGCTGCCTTCTTGGCCAGAGATGATTATCTGCCCGTCGGCAAAGCTCTTAGGAGGATTGCCGCCGGTGATCGCTTCCGCCAGCTCGCGCACGCGCTGCGGCAGGCTCTCTGGCAACTGTAGATAACGGTCGAGGATCCACTGGGGATAGTCACCCCCTGCGGCCCGCAGGCTGTCCTCGTCGGCCATAGATAGGGAAGAGACCACGGTATAGCTCTGGCCTTCCTTTAGATGGGAACGGCTATAGAGCATGGAGACAGGGGTGAGCACCCCCTCCTTCTTAGCGTAAGATTCGGGATCCTCCCCCGACGGAATCGGTGGCACGTAGCTCACCACTGCCCAGGCTGGCAAATTCACCCGGCGAGGTTGGGCCGCGGCGAAGAGCAGGGTCCTTCCAGGCAAAAAGGTGGTGATGGTTTGGGTGACCTCCTGGCGGAGCTCGTATTCTGGCAGTGCCAGAGGCAAAGGGTCGTTGGTCTCCATCTTGAGGAGTTCTTTATCGGTGTTACGCCAGCCGGAGCCAGTGTACTGGTCGTAAACGGCGGCCCGCCAATACCGTCCCGCCAAGGCCTGTACATCCATCACTGCCACCTCGCCCAGGTGGACAGGCCCCGTCAGGTTCAACACATTGCCGAAGGTATTGGGATAGGTCCTGCCATAGTTTCTGAGGGCGGAGAAGAGGCGCCCCCAATTCTCCTGCACCTTCAGCCAGGGTCTTTCTAGATGCGATCCCATCTCGGATAGCCACTGATTGGCAGCGGCATCGGGCGCCAGCCAGGCAAGGGAGATCACCACCAGGGAGAATACCACTCCGGCCCGCAAGAAGGCCAGACCGATATCGGAGCCATATTTGATCTTAGCTTCCCGCCACTCCTGTTTTCGCTCCAGGAGATTGGAATTGATTACCACCAATAGAGCAAAGAAGAGATAAGCCAGCAAGCTCAATTCCAGTTGCGGAGGGGCGTAGTAGAGGTTCCAGAGCACCACTAAACCACCGGGCACAATGGACTCCCAGGCTTTATGCTCGCGGAAATTGTACCAGGTGGAGGCATAGCCCGCTAGCCAGAGGATCGCAGCCAGAAACAGGACAAAGATGAGATTATCACTGCTGGTGCCGCCATGCAGTGCCTCCCAAAACCAGGCATTGGTGCGGTTCCCCAGCTCGATCAGCCTTTCCCGCCAGGTAAATTGCGGAGCCAGGAGAGTTCCTCCCAGGTAGGCCACCCACGCCACCCCATAAGCCAGGCTGAATAGATGGGCCACCACATTGGGGAACTGGCTCTTGGCCAGAAAAAAGCCAGCCAGGGCAGAGCCGATTACTACCAGGTATAGGATATCCAAGCCCTCGGTCCATTTGGCGCTGTTGATAGGCCAGGCCACACTGAGAAGCATGCAGATGATCAGAAACAGAACGCTCCAACCTTCCCACAGTCGTGATTCAGATTTCATTCGTGAACACCCTCACTCAGACTCTTCCCCAACCATAGGAGGGCGAACAAATCCTGAGGTAGATTATATATTGAAAACCAATTTGAGGCAAAGCTTGATGCTTGCCATTTGTAGCGTTTTTGCTCCCGTTGGATCGCTAGATCCAGCGGTCTAGCGGCGGGATTTGGCAATCCCGCCGGAGCAAAGCGGGCCAGCAACCCCCAGGAGGGAGACCACCGGGCATGTGGCGAAACGGCAAACTTTTCATCAATACAAGAATGTGGTAAAATGTGAATAATTGTGATCAATGGAGGGAAGGGGAAACATGGGCGCCAATCCTCGGTTTCCGTGGCAACTCCCGAACGAGAGCATCATCATCTACGCGCGCAGACACTGGGTCACGCTCATCCAGTGGATATGGCGACCGTTCGTTTTCCTGCTCATCTGCTTACTGATCGCCACAGGCTTGATGTTGCTTCCAGGATTCCCCGATCGCGCCCGGGTCCTTGTCTGGCTGGTTGTTCCAGCCCCGCCTCTCATCTGGCTTGTGTGGAGAGCTTTGGATTGGAGCAACGATCGCTACATTATCACTAACAAGCGGGTGATCCATCGCGAGAGGGTCTACCTCTTCTTCGAAAGCCGGAAGGAGGCTTATCTGGATAAGATTCAGGATGTGACCATCAAGATAGCTAGTCCCCTCGCGTATCTGTTTAACTTCGGTGATGTAATCATCCAAACAGCAGCGGGACAGGATGGTGCGATAAACTTCCAAGGCATTTCTAGACCCCGAGAGGTCCAGCGGCTGATTATTGCCTCGGCAGGGTTGCCTGAGAAGGAACAACAACTCGCTCCTAGCCCTAGGCCCCGCCCCCTCTCGAAGGTGGTGTGGCAGATGCTTTATCCTCTCTACCCAACCGAGGAAGAGAACATGATCATCTGGCGTAAGCACTGGTGGGTTCTGCACGGCGACCTGGTCGTCCTCCTGATGGCTGGGTTTGCCCTGGTAATTGCCTGGCTTTGGGTTCTTACCAGTTTGAGTTATCCAGCCTGGTTGAATGCCCTCTTTGCTCTTGGCCTTATTGGCCTGGGCGCTTGGATCGCCTTCAGGCTTATAGACTGGCACAACGACCTCTATATCCTGACCAACGATCGCGTTATTGACATCGAGAAAAGGCCTTTTGTCATGGAGCACCGACGAGAGGCCAACCTGGGTGCGATCCAAGACGTAAGCCTCGAGCAGAAGGGCTTCATCGCTAAGGTGCTCGATTTTGGCAATGTGCGCCTGAAGACCGCTGGCAAATTGGGCGAATTCACCTTCGATAATGTACCTCATCCTCGGAAAGTGCAAGAGACGATCATGGAGCGGCTGAACGCATTTCGGCAGAAGAAGAAGCGGGAGGAGATGGAAAAGCGACGAGCCGAGATCATTTCTGTATTGGAAGAATATCTGAGCCAGGGAAACAAGTGACCATTGACAGAAGCCAACATTCGTGATATATTTCAAGCAGCTTAACGCCAAAGAAAGGGGGTGATGGCTGGAAGTCTCGAATTGCAGAAAAAGGTCCAGGCATAAACTTTTCTCACAAGGAGGAGCAAAAATGTTCAAGAGATTTTGGGTTTTGTTAGCTCTGGTGACGGTCGCTGCTCTGCTAATTACAGCTTGTAAACCAGCAGCAACGCCGACACCAGTGCCGCCAACACCTAAGCCGGCGACGCCTACGCCTAAGCCACCGCCGGAGAAGCTGAAAGCAGCCTTCGTCTACGTGGCCCCCATTGGCGACCTGGGCTGGACCTGGGCCCATGAGCAGGGACGCCTGATGGTGGAGAAGGAACTGGGCGATAAGGTAGAGACCACCTACATCGAAAACGTGCCCGAAGGCCCCGACGCCGAGCGGGTTATACGCGACTTCGCCCAGAAGGGATATGACATCATATTCGCCACTAGCTTTGGCTTCATGGACCCCACACTCACCGTGGCTCAGGAGTTTCCGGATAAGTACTTCGAGCACTGCTCCGGCTACAAGACAGCCGACAACATGGCCACCTACTTCGGACGCATGTATCAAGCGCGCTTCCTATCCGGCTTGGTGGCGGGCAAGGCTACTAAGGCCAACAAGATTGGCTACGTGGCTGCCTACCCTATCCCTGAGGTCATCCGAGGAATCAACGCTTTCACCCTTGGGGTGCGTACTGTTAATCCTGAGGCCACTGTACATGTGGTTTGGACCAACACCTGGTTTGACCCGGTGAAGGAGAAGGAGGCGGCGGTAGCGTTGCTGGACGAGGGTTGCGATGTCATCGCTCAGCACCAGGACACCACCGAACCTCAGAAAGCGGCTCAGGAACGGGGCATGGTCAGCATTGGCTATGACTCCGACATGCGGAAGTTTGTGGGCGACACGGTGCTGACCAGCCCGGTGTGGAACTGGGGACCGTACTATGTCAGCCGGGTGAAGGCGGTGCTAGACGGCACCTGGAAGACGCATCAGTATTGGGGCGGGATGAAGGAAGGAATTGTAGACCTGGCTCCGTTGAGCCCCAAGGTTCCCGCTGAAGTGAAAGACCTGGTGGAGGACTACAAGCAAAAAATACTGAGTGGTGAGTGGGACGTCTTCACCGGTCCCATCAAAGACCAGGACGGAAATATCAGGGTAGCCGAAGGCCAGAAGATGACGGACGAGGAAATGCTCTCTATGGACTGGTTTGTGGAAGGAGTGATGGGGACGATAGAATGAGCTGGCGAGAAGCCAGTTCCTGCTGCCAAAACCGCTATGGAGGGGCGTCCTCGCCCCGCCCGACGGCGAGGACGCCGCCGGGCAGCTTGATTTTCCGTATAGGCTCTTAGTAGATTGTCAGCCTCTACAGATCAGCAAGGGGGTTCTGGCAGGTGTTTGTCCTGAGCGGCTCGACCAAGGCTCCGGCCCAAGTCGTGCCCAAGGACCAGCCGCCTGCCAGAACCTTGCCCTATCACTGGTGAGGACGAGGAGATGTCCACAGATACCCCGCTGGTGAAGATGCAGGGGATAACCAAGCGGTTCCCCGGTGTCTTGGCCAACGATAACATTGACCTGGAAGTGCGGGCTGGCCAGGTACATGCCCTCCTGGGCGAGAACGGGGCGGGCAAGACCACCCTGATGAATATCCTCTCCGGCCTCTATCGTGCCGACGCGGGAGAGATATACATACGAGGGCAAAGGGTTCACCTGCAATCGCCACGAGATGCCATTGACCTGGGAATTGGGATGGTGCACCAGCACTTCATGCTGGTCGAGCCGCAGACAGTGGCCGAAAACGTCATCCTGGGGCTCAAGACCCCCCGCTTCTTCCTCGACATGGCCCGCATCGAGCGCGAGATCGCCGGGTTCTCTAAGCAATACGGCTTGCAGGTAGACCCCCGTGCTCGCATCTGGCAGCTCTCAGTGGGTGAGCAACAGCGGGTCGAGATCCTGAAGATGCTCTATCGCGGGGTGGACCTCCTTATCATGGACGAGCCCACCGCTGTGCTAACCCCCCAGGAAGTAGACGAGCTCTTCGTCACCCTGCGGCGCATGGCCGACGAAGGCAAGGCTGTCATCTTTATCAGCCACAAACTCGACGAGGTGATGGCCATCTCCGATCAAGTCACTGTGTTGCGCAGTGGCAAGGTGGTGGCCACGGTGGATACCAGTCAGACCACCAAGGAGGAGCTGGCCCGGATGATGGTTGGTCGGGAGGTGCTGTTCCGGGTGGAGAAGAAACCCGTCGAACCGGGCGAAGTGGTCCTGGAGGTCCACAACTTGCAGACCCTCAACGACAAGGGGCTGCCGGCTCTGAAGGGCGTTTCCTTCACCATCCGCCAGGGGGAGATCCTGGGGATTGCTGGGGTAGCGGGCAACGGGCAGCGGGAGCTGGCCGAGGTGGTCACCGGGCTGCGGAAGGCGACGAACGGCCGCGTGCTGATCGCCGGCTGTGAGCTGACCAACTGTTCCCCCCGCCGAGTGATTCGGGAGCGGGTGAGCCATGTGCCGGAGGATCGGCTGGGGATGGGCCTGGTACCCAATCTGGCCGTCAGCGACAATGTCATCCTCAAAAGTTACCGAGACCCTCCTCTGGCCAGGGGCCCGTTCTTGGACAGACGATCTATCAGGCGTTTCGCCGCTAGACTGATCAAAGCATTCAACATCATCACCCCGAGCCAGGAGACTCCGGTCAAGCTTCTCTCCGGCGGCAACCTCCAACGCACCATCCTGGCCCGGGAGATCAGTATCGGCCCGCGGCTGATGGTGGCTGTACACCCCACGCGGGGGTTGGATGTCGGAGCAACAGAGTCGGTGCGCAATCTATTGCTCAAGCAGCGGGAGGATGGCGCGGCTATACTCCTCATCTCAGAGGACCTGGACGAGCTACTCACCCTCAGTGACCGCATCGCCGTGATGTACGAAGGCCGTATCATGGGCATCGTTGATGTCGAGGAGGCAGATGTAGGGGAGATCGGGTTGATGATGGCAGGAACGGAAGTTCAAACTTTAAACTTTAAAGTTTGAACTTTGAGGTTTGAAGTTGGGAGTTTTCGTCATGCGACTCGTCATCGAAAAACGCCTCGAATATTCCCGCTCCATCGCCTTCCTGGTACCTATTGCCTCTGTGATCCTGGCATTGCTGGCCGGAGCAGTGTTATTAGCTCTTGCCGGAGCCAATCCCTGGGTGACCTACAAGGCGATGGCGCTGGGAGCGTTCGGTGGCAAGTACAGCATCTCGGAGACGATGGTCAAGGCCATTCCACTGATGTTGTGCGGTTTGGGAGTGTCTGTGGCCTTCCGCATGCTCTTCTGGAACATCGGCGCCGAGGGGCAGTTGGCAGTGGGGGGAATCGCTGCCACAGGGGTAGCGCTGTTCTGGGCAGACCGCATCCCGGATACCCTGCTGTTGCCAGCGATGGTCGTAGCCGGCTTCGTCGCGGGTGCGCTCTGGGGCCTGATTCCAGCCTTGCTGAAGGCCTCTGTCGGGGTCAACGAGATCATCACCACCCTGATGATGAATTACATCGCCATCCTGTGGGTGGAGCACCTGTTTTACGGGCCGTGGAAGGATCCTCAAGGCTACGGATTCCCCGGCACCGCCCAGTTTCCCAGGGCAGCCTGGCTGCCACGCCTACCCGGCACCCGTATCCACTTGGGATTAGCCTTTGCCGTGGTGGCAGCGCTCTTTATCTGGATTGTCTTGAGACGCACTAAATGGGGCTACGAGATCCGCGTAATTGGCGAAAACCCCAGAGCAGCAGCTTATGCCGGGATCAGTATTGTGCGCAACATCATCCTGGTGATGATCCTCAGCGGGGGATTAGCTGGTCTGGCAGGGATGTCCGAGGTAGCTGGCATTTCCCATCGCTTGCAGAAGGGGCTGACAGTGGGCTACGGCTACACCGCCATCATCGTGGCCTGGCTGGGAAGATTGAACCCCTGGGGAGTGTTGATGGTTGCCATCCTTCTCGCTGGACTCCTGGTGGGCGGCGATCAGATCCAGATCACCATGCAACTCCCCGCAGCAGTGGCTCTGGTATTGCAGGGGGCTATCTTGTTCTTCGTGCTAGGCGGTGGCCTCTTCGCCCAGTATCGCATCCGGTTGGAACGGCGACCGGGTAGCAGCCCCCACCCTGAACCTTTGGGGGAGGGAGAAGCATAGCAAGAGAATATGGAGAGTGAGCGTTCACCCTCCCGCAGGCTGCGATGGCATTTGGGCAAACGGATCCTTCGGTTCGGCCCTGACCTGTCGTCGGAACAATTTTTAAGCCTGCGGGAGGGTAGACCGAGGGAGCATGGAGGGATAGAAGGATGATCACGCTTCTGGGCTCTATCCTGGCCATCACCGTTCGAGCCGGGGCTTCGCTTGTGTACGCCACTGTAGGCGAGATCTACGCCGAGCGGTCCGGGATACTCAACCTGGGGGTGGAGGGGATGATGATCATGGGAGCGGTGTCTGCCTTCGCCGCCGCTTACAGAACCGGAAGCGCGTGGGCAGGGGTAGCAATGGCCATCATCGTCGGTGGGCTCCTGGCTTCAATCCATGCCTTCCTAACCGTCACCCTCCGGGCCGATCAGACAGTCAGCGGGTTAGCCCTCACCATCTTTGGCAGCGGGTTGGCCAGCTTTCTGGGACAGCGGCTTGGGCCTGGTGGCAGCCCCCTGGTGGGTCTCATCGGGCCAAAGTTCGGCAAGCTGGAGGTCCCTGGCCTCTCCTCCATACCCATTCTCGGCAGCGCTCTCTTCGACCAGGATATATTGGTCTACGCCATGTATCTGCTTGTGCCCATCGCCTGGTTCTACCTGCACAGAACCCGGCCCGGCCTGCACCTGCGGGCAGTGGGCGAGAATCCCCAGGCCGCCGATGCCTTGGGTGTGAATGTGACCACCACCCGCTATTTCTACACCGTCCTGGGGGGTATGTTGGCAGGGCTGGGCGGAGCGCATCTGTCACTAGCCTACACTCCTGGCTGGACCGAGGGGATGACTGCTGGGCGGGGGTGGATCGCTGTTGCCTTGGTGATCTTCGCCACCTGGGACCCACTGCGGGCGGTGGTCGGGGCCGTACTCTTCGGCGGGATCAATGCCGTGCAATTCCGCATGCAGGCCGCAGGCACCACCATCCCTGCCGCCTTCCTGGGGATGCTACCTTACGCCTTCACTATCCTGGTGTTGGTCATCATCACCTGGTGGGAGGCCTTTCGCAAGCGAGTGGGAGCTCCAGCCGCCCTGGGACTGCCGTATGCCAGGGAGGAGAAAGGGTGATGGGAAATGATCGAGTCAGAGGAAATCACTCCATCCTTGCTGGCGATTGGATTACGAGGCCATCTACTGGGCGGTGACGGAGGGGTTACACGACCTGGACGAGTTTGCCCGTCAGATGTCCACCCTGGAGACCTTCACTCAGATGGGCTTCCAAGCCGCCCTGATCCAGAAGAAAGGGGACATCCGGGATTATCTGGACACCGCCTGGACCATCTCCGCGCTGCGGGACT
>CAZRSI010000119.1:0-8834 GCA_964602575.1 uncultured Anaerolineae bacterium | reverse complement strand
CTTCAGCCCCGCGCTGGCGCCGAGCAAACTCGGAACGAACTTCCGGAACGCTGTACTTAGGGAGCCTGGAGGGGACACGCTGTGTTTGTATTGCTATATGCGTTGCTGGGTGTCTGGGCTGGGCTGTTAATTCTGGGCTTCGTCTTCGGAAAGCTCGATGAGGAGCGGATCAACCGCATTCCCCGTGCTAATAAGATCTTCTCGTCAGCCATCCTGGTGATATGTGCGCTGATCTGGTGGCTGGTTGGCGCCTCCGGCACGCCGCTGGTTGCCTATGCTGCGCTTCTCTTCTTCGGTATGGCTTTCTCCTTCTTGGGGGACTTGATCATGGCTCAACTGCTGCCTTTGCCCCAGTACGTGCTCTTCGGCATGGGGGCTTTCGGCGTGGCCCACGTGCTGTACATCGTCGCTTACCTGCGGCTGGGGAGCGTGTTGGGGTTGCAGGACGGCGGAGTGCGAACGATGGGGCTGGCGGTATTGCTGGTGCTGGTCGTGGTGCTGTGGTGGATGCTGATCCGTTCGCCGCGGACCTCCGCCGTGCTCAACTACGGCTCGCTGGGCTACGCCCTGCTGCTGGCGGCTATGGCTGGGCTGGCGGTGAGTCTGGCGCTGCAAGAGCTTCGTTTTGTGCCGCTGGCGCTAGGTGCGTTACTCTTTCTCGTCTCCGATGTGCTCCTGGGACATCGTCTGTTTCAGGGTGGCAAGTTCCTGCTGGTGGGCGATCTGGTGTGGATAACCTATATCGTGGGGCAGTTGCTCATCGTGTTCTCCACAGGGGTTGGGCTGGAGTTGTTGTGAGAAGCAGGGAGACAGTTTGATGGGCAAGGGCCTCTATGTTGTGCCCTATGGCGAAAGCGAAATCAGCTTCGCCTTGCCGCCGGGGATGCGTGGCACGGTTATCGAATCAAGAAAAGTGTCGCCCATCGCCGATGTGGAAGCGGCTATCGCCGAGGCACTGGCTAGGCCGGCGAATTCGCCGCCGCTGCGAGAGCTGGCTAAACCGGGTGATACCGTCTGTATCGTGTTCACCGACATCACCCGCGCCAGCCCGGACCACCTGCTGGTGCCGGCGCTGCTTCGGGAGCTAAAAACAGCCGACGTGCGGGATGAGGACATCACTCTGCTGTGTGGCATCGGCATGCACCGACCCTCCACCCCCGAGGAGAAGGTCGCCAAGCTGGGGGCAGAGGTGGTGGCGCGCTATCGCGTCATTGACAACGAACCCCAGAACCCCGATGCGCTGGTGGATCTGGGCACGACCGAAAGCGGCATACCCCTCTCTGTGCACCGGGCGGCCTACGAGGCTGACCTGCTCATCGCCACTGGCATCGTGGAGCCGCACCAGTACGCGGGCTACTCCGGTGGACGCAAGACGGTGGCTGTGGGCGTGGCAGGCGAGGCCATGATTGCCTACACTCACGGCCCGCAGATGGTAGATCACCCCGGTACGCGGCTGGGCCGCATCGAGGGCAATCCCTTCCACGAGGCCATCAGCGAGGCGGCGCGGCGAGCGGGACTGTGCTTCATCCTCAATGTGGTGTTAGACGACCAGAAGCGGGTGGTGGCCGTGCGGGCCGGCGACCCTGAGGCCGCCTTCCTGGAGCTGGTGGCCTTCGCCAGAGAGCTATACGAGGTGTCGGTGCCGCAGCAGTACGATGTGGTGATCGGCGGCGTGGGATTCCCCAAGGACGCCAACCTCTACCAGGCCAGCCGGGCGGCCAGTTACCTCTTCTTCGCCCCCACGCCGGTGGTCAAGCCAGGAGGCTTTCTCATCATCCCGGCCCGCTGTCAGGAGGGCGCGGGCGAGGGAGTAGGGGAGCAACGCTTCTTCGAGACAATGCGAGATGCCAAAGACATGCCCAGCCTGCTGGAGGAATTGCGGCGCACCGGCTATCCGCCCGGGGCGCAGCGGGCCTTCGTCATGGCCAAAGTGCTGGAGCAAGCGCGGGTGATCATCGTGGGTGCCGAGTGCCCGGAGATCGTGCGAGAGGCCAAGATGATCCCAGCGGCGACGATGGATGAGGCGCTCGCGCTGGCTGCCCGCGAACTAGGGAATGATCTGGATGTGCTAATCGTGCCCCATGCGCTGTTGACGTTGCCGATGGTGCAAAATCCCCATCGTTGTTTTCGGCCACGCTGGCGATGGCAACCTCCATCCCAATATCCTGTTCGCCGGGCGCGATGAGGAGGAGTGGAGTTGGGTGGAGCAGGCCGTGGAGCTAGGAGGCACCCTTTTCGGCGGGCACGGGGTGGGTACCCTCAAACTCTCCTCCCTGAAGATAGCGCTGGGGCCGGTGGCAGTGGATGTCATGCGCCGCATCAAGCAGGCATTTGATCCGAAGGGAATCTTGAATCCAGGAAAGAAGGTGAGTCCGGCATGACAACAAAGCCATATCTGCTGCTTGACGCTGGTGGTACACTGCTCTTCATGGATCAGGACTACCTGTCCCGGCTGGCAGGTGAACATGGCTTCCACGTCGAAGCAGAGCGGTTCTATGAGCAGCACTTCCGGGTGGTCCACTGGTTCGATACCTACGTTGGCACTCGCCGACAGTTTCTATCGGGGCCTTTCGAGCCATACTCGCTGGTTCTCTTGCGGCTAGTAGGTCTTTCGGACGAGGCTGCGGAGAGGGTAGCACAAGTGGCCCAGGCCAGACACGAGGAGCGAAACCTTTGGGAATTCACCTTCTCCTGGATCGAGGAAACCCTCGCTCGGCTGAAGAATGAGGGGTATCGCATGTCCATCATCTCCAACGCCGACGGCAGGGTAGAGCAGGAGTTGGAGAACCTGGGGATACGGAGCTATTTCGAGAAGGTGTACGATTCCGAAATCGTGGGAGTTCGCAAACCGGAGCCCGAAATCTATGAGTTGGCATTGGAGGAACTGGGCCTTCAGCCCGAGGAAGCCCTGTTCGTGGGGGACATGTTCTACATAGACATTTTGGGGGCCAACCGGGTGGGGATTCCTGGCCTGCACCTTGACCCGTTGGGCCTGTACCAGGGGTGGCCGGGGGCGCGCATCCAGGACTTGCGACAACTGCCCGTCTGGTTGCAGGAATACAAGGCTGCGCCAGAGCGCTTTGAGGTGCTGCCCTTGCAGGATTTTGTCCTATCGTCCGAGTGATGGTTAGCCTTAATTGGGAGGGATACCGTGTCTGAAAAACGGAAACCAGGAGGCAATGATCCATGCTGGTGTGGCAGCGGCAAGAAGTACAAGAACTGCCACATGCGTCAGGATCAGGCAGAGGCGAAGAGATCTGCAACTAAGCCTGTGCCAGCGTCCTTGGGCGTGTCCAAACCACCGGTCCCGCCGGAAATTGCTGCCAGCAACGCTCGCTGGGAGCAATTCGAGGCCGCCGACCTGAAAGGCAAGGTTGCGCTCTTTCTGGAAACGCTGACTTCGGGGGAGATGGGTGCTGAGGAAGCCTACGAGATGCTGCAAGGCATCCGTGAGGAATCCGACCCGCGCTACGATCCAGAGGCCCGTGCCCGCTATGCCGAATTGCTCGAACGGTTGCGCCAGGAGGCGCCCGACCTGTACCGCCATGATTTGCTGTACTATCACGATAACCTGATCAGTGATGCCATCGCCGAGGGCCGTTGGGAAGCCATCCCCGAACTGCTGGCTGGCTTCGCTGAAATGCCGGATCAGGGCATTGACCTCTTCTTCCGGCTCCTCGAACAATTGAAGTATCACGGTCAAATCGAGCCTCTGATCTCCACCATGAAGCAGATGTGGTCGGGCATATTGGATGCTGTGGATGATAGCAAACTCGTGCCTTGGGCCACTGAGGAGTTTGGCAACGAACTCACACTTTTGATGTTCTTGCAGTACATGGAAACGGCGGAGACGCCTCGCGCCGATGACCCTGCTTTGCACGAAGAAGTGGCTCCATATGGCTCCTTCAATGTCAGGTGGTTGGAACAAGCCGTCGCACATCTGTCGGCGCCTATGCCCTCGCCTTGGCAGCGAGACGACTTCGGCGAGGCGGTGGATGCCGATCAGTGGACTGAGAACCTCAGCGCTCTGCTGTTTGAGTTCATGGCCGATCAGCGCCGCCGTGCCGGAGCTCCCTTCAGTAAAAGTTACATGGTGCGGGACCAACTGCTCGATTTGCTGTACCAGCAATTAGCTCAACCCAAAGGTGTGAGTAGCAAAAGGCGCTTGAAGAAACGGGCTCGCTGGCAACCAGCCGCGCGGGTATCATCGTCGCTGGTGCCCCGCTACGCCTTGTTGGACCGACACCTGGTCGAGCGATTCGGTTTCCTCAGCGCCGAGCCTTACAAGGCTGCAGCCCTGATTGAGCTACTGCCAGCCTACCTGCACTTCTTAGCTCGCCTGGGTTTGATCCATCCCACCGAGATGGATGCTGCTCTGGAAGAGTTGCGCCCTCTGGCCGGCCATCTGCGGACAGTATTGGACAGCTATGGGGCCGACATCGTAGCGATGGAGGCAGTGGAAGCGGCTTGGTCGGATGAGGCACTGGCCGCGCTGCGCGATGATCCGGCGCTGGCTGAAGCTCGTGCCGCACCCCTGCCCGAATCTGCCCCGTCACCCCCGAAGCCCGTGGCCAAGCCCGGCGCTGTACTGACCTATACCTTCAAGGTGACCTACCAGCGCAAGCCCAGCGTGTGGCAACTGATCGAGATCGCCGCAGACCAGACGCTGGACGACCTGCACCACGCCATTCTGAGAGCGGTAAAGTTCGACCCCGATCACCTGTATTCCTTCTTTATGAGTGGGCGAGCCTGGGATGGGGCCACGGAATACGCTTCGCCTTATGGCGAGGGGCCCAACGCAGCAAAGGTGAAGATCGGCGACCTGGGGCTGCGCATGAAGCAGAGGTTCCTGTACCTGTTCGACTACGGCGACGAGCATCGCTTCAGCGTACAGTTGGTGAGCATTAACCCCGAAGCACCCAAAGGCCGTTACCCCAGGATAGTGGAGAGCCACGGTAAAGCACCGCGGCAATATAGTGGTTGGTGATGAGGAGTTGGTTAGTTATGAACAGCCCTTAAGTCCAGTAGAAGACTAGCGTCGGCCGAGTAGGAGCGGAGCGACGTATCAAAATCGATAGGAAAAGGAGTGTTGGAGGATGTTGGAACTTAAGAAAGGCATAGACATCCTCGCCAAAGTGGGTGGGATTGGAAGTCTGGACGAAGCAAGGGCGCTTTTCGAGGCCAGGTGTGATCGGGAGAATCTGGCCAAGCTGGATAGGATCACCAATGAGGAGGCCCTTTTGAAGATCGCCAATGCGATCTCGATGATGGATCCGGACGCGGTTTTTGTGAACACTGGGTCCGAGGCGGATCTTCTAAGGGTCAGGATTATGAGCCTGGCCAAGGGTGAGGAGCACCCTGTGGCCATGAGAGACCACACCATTCACTTCGACCTTCCCCAGGAACAGGCGCGCATCATTGACCGAACCTACTACATCGTGAACCCGGGTGAGGAGACCAGTATACTGGCCCTGAGCATTCCTCGCGATGAAGCATACGAATACATCAAGACGCACATGGCAGGCATTGCCAAGGGGAAAACGTTGCTGGTCGGTTTCTTTAACAGGGGACCCATCGGTGCCCCGGCAGCCGTCCCCGCCTTGGAGATCACCACGTCCACCTACGTCATGCACTCGGCCAACATCCTGTACAGGCATGTGTATGACCAATTCGATGAGGAGGTGCAGCGAGCGGGGTTGTTTTTCACCAATGTCCATAGCGAGGGACCGAACCGACCGGAGGACCTGCCCAACGCTCGCGTGTTTATGGACCGGAGCTGGCTAACTACCTATTCCATGTTCTGCACCTATGCCGGCAACACCCTGTTGTTGAAGAAAGGCAATCACCGCTTTGCTGTGGACCTGGCGACCTACTACCAGAGAGGGGAAAGACTGTCGGAGCACATGTTCATCACGGGCGTGAGGGGCCCTGGTGGGCGGGTGACGTACTTCGCCGGGGCGGCGCCCTCTGGATGTGGTAAAACCACCACCGCTATGGCGGGCACGGATTTCATCGGCGACGACCTAGCTCAGTTGTGGATCGCGGAGGATGGCACGCTGCGGGCCATCAATCCAGAGAAGGGGATATTTGGGATCGTTCGGGATGTGGACCGCGAGAGCGTTCCATACCTGATGAAAGCTCTGCGGGAAGAGGGCGCAGAGGTGATCTGGACCAACGTGTTGATTGACGTACACGGCGTGCCGTATTGGGTCGGAAACGGGGAGGAACCGCCGAAAAGGGGAGTGAACTTCCAGGGCGAGTGGTGGGAGGGCAAAACAGACGAAAAGGGCAACCCCATTCCGCTTTCCCATCCCAATGCCCGCTGCACTGTTGAGTGTACAGAGATCGGCAACTACAACGAAGCCGCTGCCGAAGACCCCAACGGCGTCCAGATCAAGGTCATCACCTACAGCGGTCGAGACAGTGATACCATGCCGCCCGTGTGGGTGGCCAAGGACCCCGATCACGGTGTAGTCATCGGGGCTTCCATCCTCTCGGCGGCCACAGCGACAGAGGTGGGGGCTAAGGGGGTCCGGCGCCAACCCTGGGCCAATGAACCCTTCATCCCTGGCCCGTTGGCCGACTACATGGACGCCCAGTTCGCCTTCTTCAACTCCGACAAACTCAAGCACAAGCCTTTGATGGCTGGGCTGAACTACTTTCTGACCCATGAAGCCCGCGGTGGGGGAGGGAAAGGCTTGCTAGGTGAGAAGCGGGATGTCAAAGTATGGCTGCGCTGGTTGGAATTGAGGGCGCACGGCGAGGTGGATGCCATCGAGACGCCCATTGGGTACATTCCGAGATACGAGGACCTCAAGAGGTTGTTCGACGGAATCGGCAAGGAGTACCCCAAGGAGCTCTATGATAAGCAGTTCGCCTTCTACGTGGACAACATCCTGGCCAGGATAGAGTTGCAGGAAGAAGCCTACAGGAAGGAGAAAAACGTCCCGTCCAAGCTATTCGAGGTTTATCGAGAGCAAAGGGAGGGGTTAGAGGCGCTGAAAGCGAGATATGGTCCGATTGTTTCGGTGGAGCAACTCATCGAAGCTGGCGGAAATGGCTAGCGGCAGTACAGTTTGTTGATCCGATCAAAGCGTTTGGAGTGGTGGGGCCAATGCTTTTCGCAATCGCCTCGCCGAAGGTCGGATTTGACAAGGATGAGAAAGTGTGGTATAGTTATTATTGTAGGACGTAGTAAGTGCTTGTTTCGGAGTGCCTATACACTATGAACGGCCCGAGTTGCTTACGACCTCGGGCTGTTTCTTTGTACAGCCGTGGCCCTAGCGGCGCGAGCTGGCAAGCAGGACGAAGAGAGAACTGCTCCGCCCTAACACTAACAGGGAAGGAGGTGTACCAGCTAGTGACTGAGAGAATCCAAGGTACGGTGAAGTGGTTTAACCGCTCTAAGGGCTACGGCTTCATTCAGCGCGACGGCGGCGACGACGTGTTCGTCCACTACTCGGCTATTCAGGGTGAAGGTTATCGCAACCTGGAAGAAGGCGACCGGGTGGAGTTCAACGTCGAGAGCAGCCCCAAAGGCCCTCAGGCCGCCAACGTGATTAGGCTCTAGACTCACACGATAACACAAAAAAGCCACCTGTGTGAACTGCGCAGGTGGCTTTTTGATGTTAAGCAGTGCTTCAGGGGCACTCCTAATAATCCTCCCACCTCGGATACTGCTCCGGCGGCTCGCCGTGTGCCTCGAGAACGACCGGGCCTTTGATCACCATATCCGGATCAACCTGCTCTAGATTCACATCGAACTCCCATTGGTCACCGAAATCATACAAGAAGGTCATCATCTGCCCAATGCGGAGGGGTACATCGCCCACCAGCACTTCGCTCGTCCACGGTCCATCCTCCAGGTAAGGATGATTGATCCTCTCCAGAATACCAAAGCGGTTTTGATAGGAGAACTGGTACAGGTGATCGTGATCGAATTTGACCGCATCGAGAATGGTAAACGCCAGTGCATCCAGGGTTTGGTTCGCTGGGATAGCGATCCGACGCCATAGTTGCCCCAGTGACACCTTGAAGATGTGTGTTCCCTCCCGAAAAGCCCGCTCGGGAACGGACAGGTTGTTCTCCCACTGGGGAAAGTAAGGCTGGAGCACAGGCTGCAACACGCCGAAGGGTGCTTTACCTTCTTCTTCGAGTTCCAGGATGTTGCCGAAATCCCCGAAGAATTCGGTGTAGAGCAAAGCCAGCAGCGCATCGCCCAAGGGCGTGCGGTGGATGCGCTCAATTTGCCAGCCTTTGCCCGGTGCAGGCGCACCGTGCTGCACGGCGATCAGGCCGAACAACTCCAGCAGGCCCAGGTTGTGCCAGCGCGGTTTATACCGCAGCCAATCCTCGGCATCGCGGTCGCCGGTGATCTGCAGCCCTTCATCGGGGATCGCAGCAAAGAAGGAAGCCCACTTCTCGAAGTTATCGGGGATCAGGAACAGAGGGCGGTAGTAATCTCCGATGATCTCTGGCTTCCCTCGCAACAGCCAGGCTTCCAACAGGCTGCCGTAACGTTCGGTGGGGTTCAAGTTCTCCCACGCCTGGTATACCTCTTTATCTACCTGGAGCACTGGCTTTTCGCTCGTCCCTCCGATGTAGGTCAGCCCTGAAGCCCGCACCAGCAGATACAGCCCGTGGATGTGGGGGTACGACTTCTGTTGGGGGCGTTTCAGTCCCAGTTGCAAGGGATGGGTCAGGCGCGCGTTGATCTCTGGCAGCACGCGGAGCGGCAGTTGGTATTTGCCGGTAACCGGCAAATCGCGTTCTCTGATGTAGTCTAACAGCATCTCAAAGTCACGAAGAATGGTACCTGGGCCGCTTTCCCCAAT
>CAZRSI010000118.1:0-8924 GCA_964602575.1 uncultured Anaerolineae bacterium | reverse complement strand
GCTATTCAGTTTACAAGGAGGCATAAGGTGGAAGCAGCGTACGAGCAAGTTGAGGAAACCGTTGAAAGACAACCAACTAGCATCAATGAATTGAAGCCCCGGATGAAGTTGAGAGGCAAGGTAACCAAGGTGGGGCTGGCAGGAGCTTTTGTGGATATCGGCCTGAAACAGCAAGGATGGATCCATATCTCCCAACTGGGAAAGGAGCCCGTCAACCGGGTCTCCGATGTCTTAGAGGAAGGCGATGAGGTAACTGTCTGGGTTAAAAAGGTGGATCGCAGGAGGGGCTGGATAAACCTCACTATGATAGAGCCCCCCAAAAGAACTTTCGGGGACCTAAAGCCAGGCATGATCATCACCGGCAAGGTGACACGCCTGGCCCCCTTCGGTGCCTTTGTAGATGTGGGCGTGGGGCGCGACGGACTGGTACACATCAGCGAGCTGGCACCGGGTTATGTGGAGGACCCATCAGAAATTGTGTCGGTGGGAGAGGAAGTAGAAGTTAAAGTGCTAAACGTAGATCGCCGAAGGCGTCAGATAGAGTTGAGCATCAAGGACATCCCTATAGAGGACATCGAAGAGGAAGATGAACCCATCCCCACCCTCATGGAGCTAGCTTTCAAGCAGGCCTTAGAACAGCAACAAAGACAAGCCAGGAACAAGAAGGCGAGAAAAGCCCACAAGAGGCAAATTCCCAGCGAACAAACCGAGATTATCCTCAGGACTCTGCGCAGCCACGCTGGCTAATCCCACACACCATCTAGTCGTGTGTGGTGGCTTTTGCCACCACACACGATACAGCCAAGCATCACCCCTTCGCTCAGTGCCTATCCAAAAAGTCTTTTTGCTCCCGCTGGACTAATATTGTATCAAACGATCCCCAAGCAGGGGTCATTTGACACAATCCTAGTCCAGCGACGAACTAGGGTCCGCCGTGAGCATTTTTCGGATAGGCTCTTGGTGCCCTTCCCTGATAGGATTATGTCAACATCCAACTATTTCCTCCAGCGTCATCTCCCTGTCGAGACACTTGATCAGCGCGAGCTCGCTAGCTGTCTTGCCAACTTCCGATTTACCAACCACAGAGATTATCGGTATCACTAGCACCTCCTCTCGACCACGGGGATTCAAGCAACATCCTCAGGCCAATCCAACATCTGTACCACGACCCACTCACCAACCTTCTTATCTCGCACTCCTTCGGGGATAATGATCAGGCCATTGGCTCTCACCACGGAAGCGAGAACGCCGAAACCCCGTAAGCCAACAACTGAAGCATAGTACTCACCGCCGCGCTTGGTAACCACCGCTGGCCTAAGATCACACCACTCGCTGCCATCCACATCGTGCTCTAGAACCGCCTCCACCGTGAGATGACGCAGTTGCGCTTTGCCCAACATCTTGAGGATTGCCGGCCGAGCAAACTGCTCGAAGGCAACCAGAAACGCCATGGGATTGCCCGACAGCCCTAAGAGAGACACACCCTGAATCTCGCCGAAAGCCAGTGCCTTGCCCGGCCTCATCCGCACCCCCCAGAAGTGCACTTTGCCCTCCTCAGCCAATACATCCCTGACTACATCGTAGTCTCCCGCCGATACCCCGGCCGAGGTGATGAAGAGATCCACCTTCTGGGCCAAACCTTCACAGATCCTGGCCTTCAGGTCTTCGGGGTCGTCGCGGGCTATCCCCAAACGGATGGGGATGCCACCGTAACGCCGCACCAGAGCCGCGCTGGAGTACTCATTGGAGCTGCGTATCTTAGCCGGAGTCAGGGGTTCGTCAATGGCCACCAGTTCATCGCCGGTAGCCACAATCCCCACCCTTGGCCGGCGGATCACCTGAATCCTGGTCCTCCCTAGCGAGGCCAGCACGCCGATCCCTTGAGGGCGCAGAGTCGTGCCCCTGGACAAAACCAGCTCCCCTCTCCGAACATCCCCTCCCGCCAGCCTCACGTTGGCCCCGGCGACAACCTGACCGAAAATCTCGACGCGACCCTCCCTGCTCTCGCCGGTGTCCTCAAACCGCACCACCGCATCAGCGCCAGCCGGGAGCGGGGCTCCGGTCATAATGCGTATGGCCGTGCCTGGCTTCACAACAAGATCAGTGGTATGCCCCGCCGCCACAGCCCCGATCACCTGCAACTCGACGGGACTCTCGCGACTCGCCCCCACCGTGTCTGCCGCCCGCACGGCATATCCATCCATAGCCGAATTGTCAAAAGGGGGGACGTCCATATCAGAATAGACATCCTCCGCCAGAACACAATCGAGAGCCTCGAGAACCTCCACCTCCTCCGGCTCCAGTGGCTCGAAATGACTCAACACGCGCTCCAACGCCTCATCCACGCTGATCATTTTACTCCACCAACTCCCCCACAATCCGCGCTACCACCCTGGAGGCCAGGACAACCGGCTTATCGGTCACCTGCGCGACCAGCCTCCGGTGGGCCAACGTATAGCCCATGCAATCCATGATCACCAGGTCCAGCGCCTGCCCCGCCAGCTCCTTCGCCGCACGAGTGAGCTCGACCCGTTCTCCATAGGGCGATGCAGCCGCCAAGGCTACCTTAGCCCCCAAGACCTTCCATTTCTCAGCCGCAGCCTCTATCTGCGAAGGCAACGGCACGAGAATGCCCACTCGTCGCGGTCTCAGTGCGCGAACCACGCTAAACAACAACCGATCCGGCTCGATCAGCAGCGCCTCGCTACGCAATCCGGGAAACTCCCCGGTACAGAGCAGCACAATGGGGTTTGCTCTCCCAGCCTCCAGGCGTTTAATGCAATCCTGCAGGAGCACCTCTATCCGCTCCCGGCCTACGGTCACCGCAGAGCCATCCCGCAATCGGGTGTGGAGGATGTAATCCTCTGGACCGGGGGCCAGCTCAGCGATCTGCTCATGGGTAAGACCATCCAAAGCACCTGCTTGCCGAATGTCCAGGCCGGCCGGCAGAAGCGGCAACATCTGGGATACGATGTCATCCCGGGGCGATTGGCCAATGGTCACCAGGCCCAATGGGGAGGAAAGCATCACTCATTTCCTTTCCCCAAGGTCTGCAAGCGCTTCATCGAGCCATACAACGCCACCAGGCGCTCGAATTCCTCAGCGTCGTAGAAAGCACACTTACCCAGCCCAAAGGCCTTGGCCACCTCGAGGCAGAAGCGCACGGCCATCTCGATGTCCATAACCTGGCTGGCCCCAGAAGCACAGCCGGGCACCGCCACTTCGGCTGTCAGGGCCACACCCACCACTGGAGCCTCTGTGGCCGTGGCCGGCTGCATGACGCTGTTAATGTGGTCGAGACCATTGCCGTAGGGAGTGATGTCTTGGGTGGTGATAGGCAACACCGCCGGTGGCTGACCGGTCACAAAGGACATGATGCGCAGCAGATCGGGGCTAACTTTGAGAATGTAGCCCTCCTTCACTGTGGGCGAGATGGCAAAGCCCCGCCGGTTGATCACCCAATTGCCCCGCGTGGTATCCACCGACAAGATGGCATCCATTTCGGGGAGAACCTCGTAGCGGTTCATGGTGGCCATGTCCACCGGCGCACCCATGAAGGGCACAGGATCGTGGGGAATGATGGGGGAACGGGGACAGATGTGAGTGGCAACGATGACGTCCCCTGGCAGGCGGTCGCCAGCGTTAGCCATATCCGCCAACTTGAGGGCACAGGCAATGGCTGTGATGGCCCCATCGGCATCGGATACCAGGCCGATAGCTGCCGGCCTGGCGCCCACACCGCCCAGCCGGCCGATGATGCCCAGGGTGAGGGCCTCTCCGCCAGCTTCCTTGCCCTCAGTGCCGGGGATCAGCGTGCGAACGAAGTCAGTGCTCCCCCGCTCGCCCTGCACCGGGATCACTTCCACCTGCAACCCACGTTCTCGGAGCACAGCAGCCACGGTCTCGCCACCAACCGTGGCGCTATCCAGAAGTTCATACGTTTCAATGGTTTGTTTCAAGACCATGTCCACCTCGATCACCAACACAATCGTCAGCAGGCCCTAGCCTTCCGCCGTGCGAACTTCTACACCGGATAGCAACTCAATCACCCGCATCACCGCGGAGTGGTCGAGGTCGCCCCAACCCTGGGCTTGCATGGCGCCGAACAGCTCATGAGCAAGGGCTGATGCAGGCAATGAGATACCATAGGCCCGCGCTGTCTCGCGAATGATGTTGAGGTCTTTGTAATGCAACTTACTCCTGAACCCCGGCTCGAAGTTACGCCTGATGATCCTCGGCCCCCGCACATCCATGACCCGCGACTGAGCGAAACCTCCGCTGAGCACCTTGACCACAATGGCCGGGTCCACACCAGCCTTGGCTCCCAAAACCAGCGCCTCGGCCATACCGATCAGGTTCAAAGCAACTTGAATTTGGTTACAGGCTTTCACCGTCTGCCCGGCGCCATTGGGCCCACAGTGCACAATGGTCTTACCCATCACCTGCAGAATGGACAGCACCTCATCAAAAACATCCTTGTCGCCACCAACCATTATGGACAATGTACCCTCCTGCGCCCCCACATCGCCGCCGCTGACCGGAGCATCCAGGCAACGCACCCCTTTCTCGGCCATCGCCTCGGCCACCTTCACCGCCACAGCCGGTGCGATGGTGCTCATATCCACATAGATATCGCCCTCGCTTACACCCTCGATAAGGCCATCCTTGCCCAGAGCGACCAGCTCCACATCGGGCGAATCGGGAAGCATGGTGATCATCAGTTCGCTCCTGGATGCCACCTCTGCAGGAGAAAAGGCCGGCTTGGCCCCCTCGGCCGCCAACTCCTTAACCGGCTCGCGGCTGCGATTGTGGACCACCAGCGGATAGCCTGCCTTGAGCAGGTTCCTGGCCATGGGCTTGCCCATAACCCCTAGACCAATAAAACCAATAGTAGGCTTGGCCATCGAAAACGCTCCTTTCTACATCTACGCCTTCCGCGTTTGTGCTTCCTCAAAGACCTGGCGGACTATGCATATTATACCACACCTGAGCGCGATTAGCAACGCTCAAAAGAAAAACCGACCTGGTCTTAGCAGGTCGGTTTTTCTGGCGGGAGCAACGAGATAAGAATTAGAATATCACGTATTGACCATCTCTGATTATCTCTTCGCTCGTCCCATCCTCATATTCCAGCACGAGGCTCGCAACCTCGATGCGACCACCTTTGGGGTAGATGATATCATAGTGAACTACATGACTGGGATCGCTGAAATCGGCGACGCCAACAGTTCCCCCGATATGGTCGCTGCGGCCATAGGCCCAATGCAAACCCAGCACCTTCTCGTCCTCCAAGATGGCACCGGAAATGACCGCCTTATCGTTGCAGCCCAGGCCCAACTCGGCGATATTGCGGCGCGCCTCGTCTACAGCAAAGTAGTCCCGTTTCTGAGCTGCTTGCGGGCCCTCGCCGATCACCTCTACAATACGGTTCTCCTTCACTTTAAACAGGACCAACTCCTCATCATACATGACTGGAAGCGTGCCTTCTGTCTTGCTGGGTTGGCCCTCCAACTCTCCTTCGTAAGGAGCGATACAAGCCTCGCCGCTGGGTAGATTGATGAGGCGTGTGCCTGTTACGTTAGCATGAAGCTGCCCATCATCGGCCTCCGCCTTGCGATTTCGCAGGTCGAAGTACATTCGATGCCCGGTGGAGAACTCCACCTTCGCGCCCACTGCCCGGTCAAGCCTATCAGCCAGGATATGGCTCTTACGAGCTACCTCGCTGTAGTCCGCAGCAAGAGCTGTTTTCTCCATGCTCCTCATCACTCCAGGCATGCTGGCGCTCCGCAGCCTGGGGAATTTCCGGCCAAAGTCAATCAGCGGGGCAGTGGCCGAATACTCCGTAAGAGCCACAACTATATCTGTGTCAGACAGAACGTCTTCCAAGCGAACACGCTGGCCGTTCATCTCTCCCTCTTCAGGCAGAGGCGCGCTATGGGCACCAGTAGCTGGATAGGTGAGGAGGGGGTACACAGTAAACCCCAGCTTCTTCCCTAGCCGCTGGAAGGCCGAATGCCACTCCTTGGCCATCTCGCGCCGCTCGGCCCACTTCTCATTATCAGCCCATTCTCCATGGGGCAGATCGCTCATCACCAGCACCTTTTCTCCCGGCTGTGGGGCGAATACGTCCACCAACAGCTTTTCCAGATCAAAACCCTGAGTCATATCCTCCTCCCTTCTTGATCGGCACATAGTACCCTGCGAAGTACTTTTTCAGTCCTCTCACCTCTTTTCCGCTCATGGCGGATCTTAGTCCGCCCTCCTAGGCACTCAGAAACCTCGCTTCGATGCTTAGTACAGCCTTCCGGAAGTTCGTTCCGAGTTTGCTCGGCGCCAGCGCGGGGCGGTGTGGCGAACGGGAAACTCGGAACGAATCTATGCATCAGTGTACTTAGAAGGGCGCAGCTAAGTACAGTCACCCGTAAATTCGTTCCTGGTTCGTCTGCTCGCGCTGGACCTCTTAGTCCAGCGCCGCGGACTAAGATCCGCCGCGAGCCAAGAACCCGGAACATCGGCCTGCCTACTCTGTATCACACCCGAACCACGTTGACGATACCGATTGGGAACAAATTGCACCCCAGATACGTCTTGTAGATTAGATTTTCACCAAGGAGGATCCAGAATGCGCCGTCTGTTTAGGCGTGTAATAATTATGTCAACAATCGCCGTGATCGTTGCCACTCTCACGGCCTGTGCGGCAGGGCTGTACATCACTCCTCTCTCCTCACCACCCACGCCCACACCTACACCGCAGCCTACGGCTCAGCCGACCACTCCGCCCGAACATACCACTATTCCCCAACCAAAGGACACAGCAACCCCAACAACGGTGTCTCCTGCACCTACGTCATCCCCTACCCCACAAGAAACGCCTACGGCCACACCTCCGCCAACGCCAACGGAAGTGCGTGCAACACCCAGCCCCGAGCCATCCCCAACCGAGGAAGCACTAACGCCCACGCCTACTCCAACCCAGGCTCCACCCCAACTCACGGCCGCCGTGCAATCGCTAGCCGGCGAGACATTGAACCGGGTGATTGATGGCAATGGATTGCTTCTCGTAGCGCGTCTGGACAACCCTACTAGCACGCCCATCGAGGACACGGTGCGGTTTACCTTGGACTCCATCGCTGAGCCCATCGCCACGTGTCACCTCCAGGCATCACCAAGCTCGACTGACACATGCTCAGTAACCGTGGCCGCCGATGGTTGGGCATGGCAGGACCACCAGCGAGTTCAACAGCGCACTATCTTGGCAACGCTAGAGCAGTATCAGCTCACGGCCTCGGTGAGTGTGGCTGTGCAACCCAAGCCCGTGGTACTTGTTCACGGTGTGAACTCTGGCGCGTGGGCCTGGGAGGCATGGACCAGCGCAAATGGTTTCCTGCCCGCCCATGGATTACAGGGATTCGCCGTCGGCGACGGGCAATTTGGCATTGAGCCCATGAACACTGGCGATTTCTCCCAGCCGCGCCAGCCCACCAACACCATTGCCGAAAACGCGGCCATCCTGGCCCGCTACGTGGAGGCCGTACGGCAGGCCACAGGCGCTGAACGGGTGGACCTGGTAAGCCACAGCATGGGCGGGCTCATCTCCCGTCACTACATCGCTATCCTAATGCCTATGGTGAAACATCCAGGGCTTCCGCCAGTGCCAGCGGTGAATCAGCTTTACATGATCGGCACCCCCAACGCTGGCTCCACCTGCGCCATCGTGCCGGCCGCCCTGGGTCTCTACGTGCCAGCTTCCACACAGGTGACGCCATCCTACGTCCGGTACATCTTCAACCGCGAGATCAACGACCCGCGGAACGTTCCCTTCTTTGTCCTGGCCGGCGACCCCATCCGGAATTACACCGCCTTGATATGCACCGCGGTGCCCACCGACGTGTACGTATCGGTGGCCAGCGCTGCCTCGGCGATCCCAGTTATCGCCACCACAAGGCCAGTGGTGCACGGCAAGCAGACCCAATCGGCTGAGGTCTTCGACGTAGTGTTTCAAAGCCTGTCCCGTGGCCCGGACGAGTACCCCATTGCCCTCCCAACGGAAACGGTTCCCCAACCAAAGGAAGGGGACAGTGACAGCCCGCAGATCGCTGCTATCCAAAGTGGGTCCCTGACCCCAGGTAAGCGTGTCAGTCTCTCAATAGAGGTGGAACAAGCACCCGCAGTGAGCTTTGTGCTCTACGCCCCCGCCCAGGACGTGGATATGGTGATCACCAGCAGCCGCGGCCGAGACATACGCCCGGATACGGCCCCGAAGTTGCCCGACGTTACCCTGCACAAGGACGGCGACCCAGGCACTACGGTAACCCAGGGCTTTGCGATCAAGAACCCAGAGCCAGGCACGTGGAAGGTGATATTGACGCCGAAGGCAGGAATGCAGAAAGGGGGTGGCTTCTGGACGGTGGCCGCTTTCGTGTGGAGTGACCTGCGACTAACGGCCGAAGCCCAGCCAGCGGTGACCAAGGCAGGCGAGGATGTCGTGCTGCGGGCCGCTCTGACGGGCCCCAGCGATGGGACCAGCACCAAAGTCAGCGCGGTGATCCGCGATGCGAAAGGCAGCGTGGTGGGAGAGCTACCTCTTTGGGATGACGGTGCTCACGGGGACGAGGAGGCAGGCGACGGGGTGTTCGCTGCCCCGTGGACGCCTCAGGCCCCTGGTCTCTACACCGTCGCCCTCACTGCCGTGGGCCATCGCACGGATGGCAATGCTTTTCAACGGGTGACGGTTATAGTTGTAGAAGCCAACTAGCATTCGTGCTTTTCGGCAATAGAATTTTCCCTCACGCCCCAATTATACCACACCTGAGCGCGGTTTGCAACGCTGTAAACAAAAACCGACCTGTTCCAAGCCAGGTCGGTTTTTTGGCGGGAGCGACGGGATTCGAACCCGCGATCTCCGGCTTGACAGGCCGGTATGT
>CAZRSI010000117.1:6587-8944 GCA_964602575.1 uncultured Anaerolineae bacterium | reverse complement strand
ACCCCAAGGGTCTGGGCCGTTACCGATAACGACTTGCCCGATGGTGCGCCAGCCTGGTCGCCCGACGGCCAGCACATTGTCTACAGCGGCTACCAGGAAGGGGAACCCTTCGAGGTATACGACCCCTACCATCCTGGCACCTATCGTCTGTTCGCCGCTCCTGTAGACGGGGACAGTCATGGACGTGGGAAGGACCTGTTTGATGGAGTATTCCCCGCCGATGCCACCGATCCCAGCGTGACCTGCTCCCTGTCCTGGGCCGAGCTCACCCAGCATCTGCCTGCCCCGCCGCCCACGCCCACTCCCACACCCACCCTGCCCCCCGGCGAGCTTTACCCTCTGGTTTCCCTGGAGGACGTGGATGCCCCGGATCCACGCCTGAATGCTGCTGTCATCGAGAGCTACCGGGCCTGGCGAGAGGAGGTGCGCGAGAAAACCGGCTGGGACTACCTGGGGCAGCTCTCCGACGTCCTCCGTGCCCCCGGTTACGTCAGCCGTAAACCTTATGGCTACCTCACCTGGCATAAGGCTGGCCGGGCGGTGGACCTGCGCTTTGAGCTACCCGACGAGGAGGGTCGCGATCAATTGCTGATCGTCCGCGAGGACATCGGCCAGCGGACTTACTGGCGGCTGTTCATCCGCTGCCGGGATCAAGACGGCAGCCAGGGTCGCCCTCTCACCCAGCGCCCCTGGGTGTTCTGGTTTGTGCTGGACGAGGAGAAAGAGCCCGAGGCCTACAAGGCTGGCGGGCGCCCCACCTCCATCCCCTCGGGCTACTACGAGGACTTCACTGCCATCGCCCGGCGGCATGGCTGGCACCGCATCCCCGCCTTCGAAGAAGAGGATTACGACTGGCGGTGGGATAGCCTGGCTCGCGAGTTCTGGCACTACCAGAAAACCGACGGTCTGACCTGGTACCAGGCCATGCAGCAGATCTATCCAGAGGAGACCCTGCAGGAGTTCTTCAACTGGGAACTGTGCTTAGAGCGGGGGCAAACAGAGGACGTGCTGCGGGCCAAGGGCGTGCCCACGCCCACCCCGACACCCACAAGCACACCGACGCCAGCCACCCCATTGGAAGCCAGCATCACCGGCATCTCTGGGCGTTTTCAGGCCCTGCCGCTGGATTGCGAATCACGCTCGGCAGTGGATTGGGCCACCTACTTTGGGGTAAGCATTGACGAGCTGGAGTTTTTCCACAGCCTGCCGCGGTCCGATAACCCCGACAAAGGATTCGTCGGCGACGTGTATGGATCGTGGGGGCAGATCCCCCCCCAGCCCTATGGCGTGCACGCCGAACCGATCGCTGCGCTCCTGCGGACCTACGGGCTCGATGCCCAAGCTGTGCGGGACTTCCCCATGGACGCGCTGCGAGCGGAAATCGCGGTAGGTCGGCCAGTCATCGTTTGGGTCACGGGGCAGGTAGCCTGGGGAACACCGGTTCCCTACACCGCTTCCGATGGCAGTAGCACCATCGTGGCCCGTTACGAACACACGGTCATGGTCATCGGCTACAACAAGTACGAAGTGAGGATTCTGGACGGCGCACGAGTGTACCCTCGCCAGTGGAGCGATTTCGAGCGCTCATGGGCCGTTTTGGGGAACATGGCCGTCATCATGCGCTCCCGTCGGCCTCACCCTCAGCTTTACCAGGTCGAATAGCCTGCAGGATGCGAGTTGTAGGGACGGGTGGAGAACCTCATGGCCCTATTGCTTCGGATCTGCTTCTTCAAAGGAAGATGTCAACCGCCCCGATTCGACCTTGACCGGGCTGTGGGCAGCCCGGTATTCCTCTAGCGCTTCGCGAAGGGAGGAAGTCGCCGTCGGGCAGGCGGAGGTTCGCCAGCAGGTGAGGGTAGTGGGATGCGGCGACATGATCCCTCAACACCCCAGGCCCGCAGCGGGGAATGGCACCATTGCCTACCACGATGGCATCGCAGCCCATGGCGCTGAGCAGCCGGTGCATCGAGGCTCCCTTGGTCAGGTTATTCAGCCGATTCGAGGTGTCCTCGCTGTCTCCCGGGTCGAAAAAGAGCACTGGTAACCCCTGGCTTTCGGCTCTGATCTGTTCGATTAGGGTGGCAATGCGAGCCAGTCCTTCGAGGCGGCCATGGATATCATTGGTGTGCAGGATGGTCAGAGAAACTGTGTCAGCCATGTTCGCCGCCGCGATACCTCCTGGCTATGATCCGATTGACAGCGTGTTTATGGGGAACGCTGCTGGACATGCAGTCGAAGATCTCCTCCACGGAGTACATGATCTCCCAATCCCAATAGTATCTCATTAGCTCCCCCGACCTGTACGGGTAAGCAGTCGGTTCGGCGTCCGGCGCCCTTGGAATGAACGGTTTCTCCAC
>CAZRSI010000117.1:0-6487 GCA_964602575.1 uncultured Anaerolineae bacterium | reverse complement strand
CTTCACTCTAACTCTTCGCTGCCTCATCAAGCTACTATCGGGGAAGCCTCCCGATTGAAGGGGTTCGTCCTCATCATGAAAGAGAACAAATAGGAGTAATTCTCTTTCAAATACCTCATGTAGTCCAGCCACTGGTGAACCAGCAAGCGATATACTCTGTTTATGTCACTCCCGAGATGGTCACAATCAGGGCCGGGCAGATAGCCTACGTCTTCCCTGGCCTCCAGTTCCTCCGTCAGATGGAAAACTGCGCGGAGAAGCTCGGTGAAGGACTCGTGTTCGAGCACATTCGGATTCTCCAGCAGTCGCAGCAAGGAGTCGCGCTTGGCCACCAGGAAATCGTGTAGGCCATCTAGGCTACTTCCATCCTGGATGTCAATTGTATAATCATAGCCCCTAAGGCGTTTGCTCACATTGGCGAACTCCCGCTCAGACCAGTTGCCTGTTATGATGAGTTCGTTTCGGATAGCATCCAGTTCGGGATCGAAGTCGGAAAAGAACGCCAGCAGTCTTGTTCCCACTTCGCTGAAAAAGACACCTATGATCAAGTTAAGCTTTTCCCTCATTATGTGCTTTTCTCTCTCGTCCAGCAGCCGGTGTACGATCAACGTAACTACCACGATCTCGATAGGAACGAAAGCGAGATCACCCAACATGTAGATGAAAATATGATAGGGATCTCTAAAGATGGCGTAATGAAGGAAATAAAACATGGCAGACAATATAACCAAAGATAGGCCCAAGAGGGCCCGCCAACCGAAGCGTTTCATGGTTTATCATTCCTTCCGTTGTCGAAATGTTCGCAGCACGCATCCCACCCGTTGCGCACATGATCGGCTCATAAATTGAGGTTGTCGTCCCAGCAAGCGTCGCATATACGCCAGGTCAAGCCGCTCTCCCTGCACCTTGAGCACTCCCAACACGTCCCGCCACTGGCGGTCCGAGACCTCGCCGCCCATGCGGTACCACTCCAATTTGGCCAGCACCGTGTCCTCTGCGCTGGCCACGTAGGCCGTGCGCTCCGGATCCGTGGCGATCACCTGAGCCACGCGACGCTGGAACTGCGCATCGTCAAAGGAGCGCTGCCTGCGGACGAAAACATCCACTTTGAACATCGTCTCCAGGTGGATGATATTGAAACTGCTGCTACTCCATATTTGGTTGCCCAACATAGTATATCATGTTTCGTCCTGCTTGGCAACAAGAAACCACCTGGTTGAGACAGTTCGTAGAGAAAGTGAAAGGGCTTCTGGTGGAGGGCAAACCGCCCACCAGAAGCCCCACCTGCAAATTACCAATGCGACTCAGTCCCTGCGTCTCCTGATCAGCGCTACCGTGAGAGCGGCGAGGGAAGCCAAAGCCACCAACTCCATCCAAGGCGCCAGCAATCCAAGCTTGTTCACCGGCACGATGAGCCCGCCGACCGGGATTGGTGATGGCGGTGACGGCGGCGCCTCGCCAACGGTCGTCTTCTTCGGATCCTCGGCCTCGGCACCCTGATCCGAGGTGATTTTAACGTCGTTCCTCAGTATCGCCCCACTTTGCAGATTTCGCGCCAGTCGCACCACTACTTCGATATTCCCTGAGGCACCCGGAGCGAGTTCCCCGATGGTCCACTGGTTATTGGTCCCATCATCAGGCGGCGGCGTTGCCGAGTCAAACGTTACATTGGGGTCGTAGAACTCAGTGACCACCACGCCAGTGAGCGTCGTCGTCCCGATGTTCTTATAGGTGATAGTGAAGCGGACTGTCTCCCCCGGAAGGCCTTCGTCGGTCTGGGCATCTTTGTCCAGGATCAACGCTGGGTTCACCTCAGTTCCAGCCGTATCAGTGGCCGGGCCGTAGTCGGCTCCTTGAGAATCCTTCCAGGTGACACTGGCCGCATCAATGAGGACCGTGCCCACAGGGAGTCCGAAGTCTACCGTTACAGTCATGGGGACCGTCTTGCAGACATCCTTATCGATCGTCCCCAGCGTCCAGGTGACCACGCCGTCCGCGTGAGTACCAGGGGGGTCAGAATCAGAGTAGGTGAGACCGATAGGAAGTTGATCGTGCAGGGTAACAGTTACGGCCTCGGTCCCACCGACATTGCAGACCTCGATCTCGTAGGTGATCTTGTCTCCCTGGCGAGCCTCCGCCGGGCCAGTCTTGACGATCGTAAGCTGGGGACGGGTGTTGACCGTGGTCTCCCAGACATCGCTTACCGGCCCATAGTCGTTCCCGTCAGCATCGCTCCAGTAGACATCGGCGATGTTTGTGAGCAACGTACCGTTGGGGACTCCAGCGTCTACTTGGACCGTCAACGTCACCGTCACGCAGTCCCCGGAGGTGATCGTCCCCAGCGCCCAGGTGACCACGCCGTTGCTGTACGAACCGCCAGGGCTGGAGCTTTGATAGGTTACACTGAGGGGTAGCGTATCGGTCAAGGCTACGGTTAAAGCGGCGGTCCCGCCGACGTTGCAGACTTTGATGGTATAGGTAAACGTCTTGTCCGGATAGACGGTTGCCGGCCCGCTCTTCGCGATGGTGAGCAGGGGCCGAGTGTGGATGGTCGTCTGATGAATGGCGGTATCTGGACCGTAATCCCGCCCCAGGGAATCCTGCCAGGTGACGCTCGCCGCATCCACCACAGGCGTATTATTCTCAACATCGTCATCAACCCTCGCGGTGAGAGAGACCTCGACCGCGCCGTAGGCGGGTATCGTCCCCAGGTTCCAGGTGACCACTCCGCCCGCGTGCGTCCCGCTGGGATGGGAGCTTTGGTAAGTGAGACCGGTGGGGAGGATGTCCTGGAGGGTTGTGTTGAGGGCATCAGTCCCACCGATATTCTCCACCCTGATCGTGTAGTTAATGGTGTCGCCTGGCGAAGCCTGTTCCGGCCCGTCCTTGGTCACCGTCAGCAGCGGGTTGGTATGGACAGTAGTATCCCAAAAGGCCGTGTCTGGCCCGAGAGGATTGCCTACGGTGTCCTCCCACGTCACCTTGAACTCGTCAGTCAAGACCGTGTTGTCGGGCAGGGAGGGGTCAATGTGGACAGTAAGCCAGCCCGGGATGGAGGCTCCGGGCGGCAGGTCTGGAAGGTCCCAGATGAGGGTGTTAGTCTCCGGATAGTAGCTCGCGGCATGGCTGGAACTGACGAGGGTCACCCCAGCCGGGAGAGTGTCAGTCAGCACCACGTTCTTGGCGATTTCGCCGCCGATATTGGTCAGGGTTCCGGTGTAGGTAATCGTGGAATCAACAACCGCCTCCGCCGGGCCGAACTTGGTGATCACAAGCTCGGGTTCGGTGTGTATGATCGTCTCCCAGGTATCTTCGACTGGGCCTTCAGCGCCATCCCAGTTCACGCGAGCTGTATTAGTTATCGTTGTCCCGTTCGCTACTCCGGCATTGACCTTCACCGTCACGACGACGATCTTCGACCCGCCTCCCTCGATGCTCCCCAGGTTCCAGGTGACGATCTCCGGCGGTCCCGCATCATAGATCCCGCTGGGGTTGGAGTTTTGATAGGTCACACTGATGGGCAGGGTGTCGGTCAGCACCACGTTCTGCGCCGCTAGGCCACCGATATTGCGAATGGTGAGCTTGTAGTTGAATATCTCCTCGGTTAAGGCTGCGGCTGGGCCTTCCTTTTGCAGAGCCAGTTGTGGGTGAGTGTAAACGATGGTCTCCGCTTTCGCTTCCTTCGGCCCAAGATCGTTGCCATCCTTGTCCTCCCAGGTTACTCTGAAGGTGTCAGTCAAGACCGTCCCGTTGGCAACGGTGGGGGAGATACGGACGGTGAGCCAGCCTGGGATCGAGATGCCCGGCGGAACGGTCCCAAGATCCCAGGTAACGGTGTTGGCTACAGGATCATAGACCGCAGTATGGCTGGAGCCAACGAACGTCACTCCCTCGGGAAGCTGATCTACCAGGACCACGTTGTAGGCGGTGCCGTCGCTGATATTGGTCAAGGTTCCAGTGTAGAGGATCGTGGTATCAATAACCGCCTCCGCCGGGCCGAACTTGGTGATGGTCAACTCCGGCGGGCCAATCGTCACCGGCGTTACTGTAGGGTCATCCGGCGTCGCAGTATCGGGATCGTCAGTGAGGACCGGGTCGAAGTTCGTCCCCAGGACTGTCCCCTGGTTTGCCACCTCGGTGAAGCCATCCGTGCCGATGGTGACCTGGAAGTAGATACGGACTGTTGCTCCTGGGGCCAGGTCGCCGATTTCCACCCCGACCGCCGTATCGCCGGGGTCGTTACCACTGGTCACCGAACAGCCAGGACATTCGCTGACATCCACAGTCCCGACGAGGAGGCTTGTGTTGGGGTCCGGGTCGTCAATGAAGAACACGCCGGTACCCGCACTATTGCCTTGGTTCGTAATCTCTATGGAGTATTTGATCGTATCCCCGGGGTTGAACATGCCATCGTTGCTGACATCTATGAATAAGGAGTCTCTTTTCCATGCTCTAATCTCCGGAGGGCCCAATTCTTCTACCTCAACGAAGGCATCGTCATATGCCGTTAGAGCCGCTCCTGCCGACTGTCCGGTAGCGGCTGCGACGTTGCGATTGGGGTTGGTCGTGTCGGCAGAGGACGTCGCCTTGGCGCGGAAGCGGACTGTCTGCGATGATCCAGGGCTAATGGTCCAGTCGGCGTCCCAGGTGAGAACATAACCGTTGGTCAAGTTGCCTGTGATCGAGGTAGGATCCAAAGGGTCACCGCTCCCCGTGACATATTCCCATCCCGGAGGAAGCGTGTCCTCCAGGTCTATGCCGGTTACACCTTCACCAGCCGTGGATGGAACGCTGATGACAACGGTAAACTCGGCCTCGCCACCAATGTTGACCTGGGTGGGATTGGCGGTTTTCTCCACCTCCAGCGCGACTTCGATCCACTCGGTGGGCAGCGGCAGCGTGGTATAGCCCATGTCGAGATAGGGATTGCCCTTGCCGGCGGTACTGGGGCTCTCCCCCCACGCTACCGCCACTGGGGCGGTGCTGACAAGATGCATGCCTGTATTATCTTTGCCAGGGTCATAGATCTGGACGACTTCTAACCTGTCCAGATTATATGAAATATCGAAGACGCCATCATTAGGGCCGTAGCCGTAATCAACGAAGACCGTCGTATTGTTGTTCAGAGCCGTTACGTAAACGGGGGAACCATTGACCGTGGGAGTGGCCTGTGATGAGCCGGGGGCCCAACTGACATAGTTATCGGTGCCCAGGAAGTCAACTGGGATCAGAGAATACCCCCAATCCCAGGTGGCTGAACCCGTATCCCCCGCAGCGATCCCCCAGAAATGATGGTCGGATTGCAAATATACGCCTGAACCCACAGGCACATATCGGCCTGCCCCATCGTGATAAGACTTGGTCTCACCCGGCCCAATGGTGAACGACCCTGTTCCGGTTCGGTCTTCGAAGTTGACGGTGATAGCGGAAGCGTTGGGGTTGTACAGGTATAGATCGCTCTTCCCCCTAAACCGTCGCCAACTGGGCACAGGGGCATAATACTCGGTTCCCCAATACGACCATGGAGTGATGGTGTAGCCACGCATCTCTGAAGATGATCCCCGGTGATACCTGCCGGTCATGATCTGCACTTCAACAGGATTGGTAGCCGTAACCGTCGTTCCGGCCCCTTTCACCTCATATATAGCTGTTTGACCTTGATTGAGCGTCGTGTTGAGTCCGGTCCCCTTTGGGTCGCTGATCGCGATGTCATTGTTGTCGGTGCCAGACATGACCAGTGCGTAGACATATTTGAAGTCCTTGTAGTTCGTCGGCGCTCCGGCGAGGTCCTCCCCGACCGGAATGATGTAGCTTGTCTCCCAAGCCTGCACAGGATAGACCTCCCAGGCATCGGTAAAGACCGTGCCCGGCGATTCAGGCCAGATGGAGACGACTAATTGCAATAAGCTCCCGGCAACGAAGATCCGGTCCCCGCCATCGTAGAAGGTGTCAGTACCACGGGGGTTAGTGGGGATATTGCTGCTTTCGAAGTAGTGAACCTCGCCCTTGTCGAGATTCACGATCTCATCACCGGCTGCCCCTGTGAGATAGCCGTTCTCCCAGTGGTCATAGTAGACCGTGGTGTTGTCTGCGCTGGCCGTGACACCAACTACATAATGCATTTCACTGCTCACCGCGGGATTGTTGTCGATATCTACAAAGACCCCTCGGGCAAGTTCCGCTGGCAAAGGGACGTAGAACTCCTGGAATCCCGCGGGCAGAGCGAACACGGCTGGCGTTACCTGGACTCCAAGTATTATCAGCATCCCGAACAGAAGAACAAGAATCGCAACCGAAACAGCTATTCTTGAGATAAAGCGGCTAACTTTCATTTGAATTTCCTCCTTCCAGAGCCAACTATGCTATTGGCCTTGCCCCTTCCTTAGAGCTAAGCGCCAACAAAGCCGCCACACCCACCGTTAATGGAGGGCGGTACCCTCTTCATATATTATAACGCAAAAAAGCCCACAAAGGTACGGCCTGAACC
>CAZRSI010000116.1:0-8996 GCA_964602575.1 uncultured Anaerolineae bacterium | reverse complement strand
AGCTCGTCGGGCTCATAACCCGGAGGTCGTTGGTTCAAATCCAACCCCCGCTACCTGTTTTTTTATATAGCGTTGGCGGCGTAGCTCAGTTGGCAGAGCAAACGGCTCATAATCGTTGGGTCACAGGTTCAAGTCCTGTCGCCGCCACCAAAGAGGCCCCTCCAAAGAGGGGCCTCTTTATGTTCGCCTATCCCCCCGATCCTCTCAATGCGCATGACCACATTTCCGGCTGGATCGGGGCAAATGACCCAGTGCCCCCCACACCAGTCCGCTTTCTCAATTCACCCACCCTTTCGACTTTGAAGATCACCCGCCCTTTTGGATCAGGGCACTGGGCATGGTGTACCCGCCAGATCCAATCGTCCTCCTTGCTTTCAATGATGTTGCGCTCCTTGGCTGGCAGCAGCGGCAGGATGCTTTGCAGCGCCTACAGACAGATGTACCCGCCCTCAGGGATGCGGATGTCCCCATCTCGCACGGTGAAATAGTCGCCCGGCTTCATCGGTGAGTCGGCGGTGCAGGTACCCAACACTTTGGTGACGGTTACTTTCAGCTCGTACATAGTCATAAAGCCAGAGCTTCGGCTGCGTCGTGCAGCCCCAGTTCTTCCAATTTGGCCCGGGTCGGCAGCCCTGTCTCCATATCCCACCCCCGCGCTCGATAGTACTCATCCAGCATGATGTCCAGCTCGACCACCGACCCTGCCGAGGGGCTGGTTGGCGGGCCAAGGGGCTCCTCGAGGAAGCGGCGAGGCAAGGTGTCATCGGCGCGGGTGATGCCCTCGCGGGCGATAAAGGCTCGCTCCAGGTTGACGATGCGCTCACCGATGCGCCGCACGTCTTCGCCCGTTAAGTCCCAGCCCGTAGCGGCGTTGAGCAACTCGGCTGTCTCATCCCAATCGAGCACTTCCATGTTGTTGTAGGTGTTTTTGCATACGCCAGTGGCGTCGGCGATGGCAGCCATCTCCTCGAAATGCTTCACCACCAGCCCTTTGCCCTTGTACTCCAGGCGAAAGGCTGTCTCTGGGATGCCGTAGCGGCGGATGCCCTCCTCGGGGTCTTCAGAGAACTCGAACCACGGCTCCGACCGCAGGTGATCGGCCCCACGGCTGGCCACGGCGTTGCCCAGAGCGTAGGCTTTGATGCTCCGTGGGTCGGCCTGGAACACTTCCAGCCCCTTACCGTGCATGGCCAGCTCCTCGGAGCCGCGCCCGATGCGTTCGGCGGCCTTTTTCACACCGTCGGCCAGCAGGTCGCCGAAGCCCTGCCGATGGGCGATTTTCTCGATGAGGGCCAGGATGGCTTCTCCGTTTCCCCACGTCAAATCCAGGCCATCGGCCTCTTCGCGAGACAGGAGACCGCGCTCGTAACATTCCATGGCCCAGGCAATGCACTCGCTCAAAGTGATGGCGTCCAGGCCGTAACGGTTGGCCAGGTCAATGCATTTCAAAGCCAAAGCCAGGTCGCCATTCCCGATGCGGCAGGTGAACCCGGCTAGCGGTTCGTATTCGGGGCCTTCCATGCGCAGGCCGGGGAAGCGCGGGTCGTCCACCACCAGGAAACGGCTACAGGGAATAGTGCAGGCGAAACAGGCCTTGCTCTTGACTTTGTATCGGGCCTCGATGGCCTCGCCACTGACCTGATCGGCGTATTCGAACTGACCGGTCTGGAAGTGACGGGTAGGGAGCCCCCCGATCTTGTTGAGGGCAGTGATGAGCTTGGTGGTGCCCAGCCGCACGCGGATGTTGTACTCGGCGTGATTGTAGATGATCTCGTCCAATTGCTCGATCATCTCGCTGAAACGGGCGATGTCGGCCACTGGCACCAGTTGAGTGCCGCGCACGGCCACGGCCTTGAGGTTCTTCGAAGCCATGACGGCGCCCATACCCGTCCGCGCCGCGGCCCGCACCAGATTGGCGAACACCCCGGCGAAGCGCACCCCGTTCTCTGCCCCCTGACCGATGGTTGCCACCTGGATGTCCCGGTCGCCCAGTTCCTCCAGGATGGCTTCAGTTGTCTCCCAGACATCCCGGCCCCACAGGTGGTGAGCATCACGTAACTCCACCTCCGCGTCCTTAATCCACAGGTAGACCGGACGCTCCGCTCTGCCCTCGATGATGACCTGGTCGTAGCCAGCGAACTTGAGCTCTGGCCCAAAGAAGCCGCCGGCATTGGAATCGCCCAGGATGCCGGTCTGGGGCGACATGGCCGTTACGTTGAATCGAGCACCCCCGGGGAACAATGTCCCCACCAAGGGGCCCACGCCGAAGATCAGTTTGTTCTGCGGCGAGAGGCCATCGGTATGGGCGGGCACCTCATCCCACAGACGCTTGACGTTGAGCCCCCGTCCTCCCAGGAAGAGACGGGCCAGGTTTTCCTCGGTGGCGTGGCGATAAATGCTGCCGTCGCTAAGGTTCACGCGCAAAATAGTACCGCCGTAACTGTTCATTGGGCAGCTCCTTTGTTAAGCGACTGCCCCGCCGTGCTCCTCTGGGCCCATGATGGGCGAAGGTGTCCCCACCGAGCCCCTTTCGCCTTGGTCAGAAACCCTCCGACAGGCTCAAGGTAGGCTCTTCGGCGATCAAAGATTGCTGCGCAAGCCCTCTTCTCGCAGGCGATAGTGCTTTCTTCGGCGTAGATGATTGCGCTAGTGGGACATCGCTTGACACAGGCCGGGTCCCCATCACACAGATCGCAGATCAGCGGCAGCTCTGTCTCTGGATGTAGCATCACCATTCCGAAGGGGCACTCATCTGCGCAAGCTAAGCAGCCGATGCACTTCTCAGCCTTGACCCGGACCACACCCAAAGCCTCGTCTCGGTACAGGGCCCCCGTTGGGCAGGCGGCCACGCAGGCCGGCCGCCGACACAGGCGGCAGACGTTGGGCACGTCCAGTCCCAGTGGTTCGATCTTGGTCACTTTGATGCGGGCCGTGGCCGTGCCAAACCGGCCGTCGTGGTGAGCCACGCAGGCCACCTCGCAGGCCCGACAGCCGACACACACCTCTTTTCGCGTCAGAAGTCGTTTCATGGGGTTCTAATACCAGTAGAATCTGCGAGTGGTGCTCTCCGGGCTGATCTCAACGCCCTCTAGGGTCCCATCTGGCCCGACGTGTGTCTGGCGCATTACCCTCACATTCCAGTGGATGAGGCGTGGCTCAACGCCAGCGGGAGGATACAGTTCAGCTGGCACTCGCCAACTGGTGGCCTTGGTCCACACGTCGGCCGGCTGGTCAAGGCTGTCCCCTTCGTATCTCAGCCTGACGACGTACCATTCGTCCTCAGCCAGGATGCCTACTGATGCCCAGTTAAGGACGATAATCTCGTCCGCTCCCTGAAAGACCTCACCATCGGCGGGGGCCAGCAAGACCGGAGCCGGGTAGGGGTATGCGGCTATGGGGGTAGGGGTAAAGATGGGCTGAGGGGTGGGCGAGGGAGTAAGAGTAGGCGTCATGGTAAACGTGGGCGTCTTTGTTGGCTCCGGCGTAGGTGTGAGCGTCCATGTGGGTGTGGAAGCAGGGGTAGGTGTGAGCGTCAGCGTGGGCGTGGATGTGGACGTTGGAGCGGGTGTTGGCGGGGAAATGAGCAATTCCTGGCCAACGTGGATCAGCGCAGGATCTTTGATGCCATTGATCATCATGAGGGTCTCGACCGTGGTTCCGTAGAGATTGGCAATGGAGTATAGGCTATCCCCTGGCTGCACCATGTAGGTTATGACCATGCCTGCAGAGATAGCAGGTATTTCGGAGTCTGGTCCTCCTATAGATCCAGGGACGGGAATGATCAATTTCTGCCCAATACGTAAGGTGGTAGAGGTCAGGCCGTTGGCCTCCATGATGGCCTCCACAGTGGTGCCAAATCTATCCGCTATTGAGGAGAGGGTATCGCCCCGGATCACGGTGTAGATGACAGGGGTTGGTGTGGGGGTGTCGGCGGGGGTTGGGATAAGGGTAGACGTGGGTGTAGGGGTAGGGGTGAAGGTGATCGTAGGCGTGGAGGTTGATGTCGGAGTCGGCGTTGATGTGGAGGTGGGAGTAAAGGTGGGCGTAGGGCTGGGAGTAAACGTGGGGGTAGCCGTTGGTGTTGCTGTGCGCATCGGTGTAGATGTCGGCGTGGTTGTTGCGGTCACCGTGGAAGTGGGTGTCGAAGAGGGTTCAGTTACCGCCTGGGGGGGTTCTTGAAGACCAAACACCAATACGGCTGTCAGTCCTATCAGTATAACGGCAGCCAAGAAACCCGCGGGAGCGAAGGCTGGGATCGAGATTCGCCTCCTGTGCTCCGGCCTCGTTAGAGGAGCTCCGCACATAAGGCACTCTTTGGCACTCAGGGCAACCCGGGCCCCGCAGACCGGGCAATACCTTTTTTCCTCTGTCATCCTAGCCCGCTTTTTCCTAGGCCCAACTCATCGGCGATATCTTGCATAGCCGAAAGGACGATGGTGATGTGCTCGTTCAGATCAACGCCCAGGGCTGCGGCTCCCTCCTCGATGTCTTGCCGATTCACCCCTCGCGCAAAAGACTTGTCTTTCCATTTCTTCTTGATAGACTTGAGCGTCACGTCCAGGATACTCTTGGAAGGTCGCACCAGGGCAACGGCCGTAATTAGCCCCGTTAGCTCGTCCACGGCGTAGAGGGCCTTATCCATCAGGCTTTTGCGAGGCAGCCCCAGGTGGTTGCTATGGGCTTTGACAGCGTAGACGATGTCCTCGGGCCAACCTAGCTCCTCCAGGAGTTTCGCTCCCCAGGCCGGGTGTTCCTCGGGGGTAGGGTGTTGCTCGTAGTCGAAATCGTGGATAAGGCCAGCGATGCCCCATTTCTCTTCGTCCTCACCGAACTTGCGAGCATAGGCCCTCATGGCCGCCTCCACCGCCAGGGCGTGTTTGATGAGGTTCTCATTCTTGGTGTACTTCGTGAGCAAAGCCCAAGCTTGTTCTCGGTTCATGGATATTGCTGCCTCCTTATTCCAGATCTGAGTGCAATATGGCAGATAGTATAGTACAAAAGGCCTACTACGTCAAGCAGGGAATGGGGCAAAAATTTAAGTGCGCTGTTGCATAAGTTTATTCCGTCTTCTCCCTGCTCACGCGGGATCTTAGTCCCGCGTCCTTCTAAGAGCCTATCCGAAAAATGCTCACGGCGGACCTTAGTCCGCCGCTGGACTAAGTACAGCCTTCCGGAAGTTCGTTCCGAGTTTGCCCAGCGCCAGCGCGGGGCTGAAGACCCCGCGCTGAAAGAACGAAGCCCCTTCGGGGCTGAATCAGGCCCGCTCTAGCCCGTAGGGCTTTGTTCCTGCCGCCCGGAGCTGAAGCTCCGGGCGGCATGGCGAACGGGAAACTCGGAACGAATCTATGCATCAGTGTACTAAGGTCCAACGGGAGCAATAGGGTTTACGCATAGGCACAAGCTGAAAGGTTGAGCGGTTAGTATCGCAACAGCGCTGCGATGCGTCCAGCCCTCTTCAGGTCCGGGTTGTCGCTGACTACCTCTACTTGTCCTCCCTGGTCAATGACCTGGCGTACGATCAGGTCCACGGCGTCGTCTATTTCCTTGACCTCGCCGCCGCAGAAGGGGCATTGCTTCTTGGCCTGAGCGGAGAGGTAGCCACATTGTTGACAGCGGTGGGCAACCGCTTTGTAGTCCTCGTCCACCAACAAGATACGGACTCGCCCTTCGTGCACAGCCCCCAGAGTGTCGGCCAGGCCAATGACCCCGGCTCCGCCCTTGGCGGCTGCGGTGATGGCGCTTTCCACCAGCTCGCTTTCTTTCCGGCGTTCCACCTCGGCAATGATTTCCAGCGAACGATCCAATACTTCTGCCTCCGAGGCGGTCATCTCCGCAGGGAAGCTGCCCACGATCTGCTCCTGCAAGTCCTTGGGCAGCATCTCCTGAAATTGGGCCACGGTCTGCTCGGTGCCGCCCAGGACGATTCGGCCGCACCGCCCTCCGGTGCAGAATTTGGCCGTTAGCTCCGCCGCCTCTCTGAGATTGCGCAGAGCTGTCTCTTCTTCTTTTCGACCCGTACGCGCTCCCACTCCACCCCGCCGACCGGCGGACGACCCACGGCCGTGCTTCATGCGCTTCACTTCCTCACCTATGGTGCCACTTGTCTCCTGCAACTCCCCTAGATGGAAGAGAAAGAGGCGCGCGCCCTCCTGGTCTATCAACACGACTCCATAGCGTCCGTAAGCGTCGAGAACCTCGGTCAAAGGTGTAATGTAAGGTCTATCGCCCACGTAGACGTGATTCTTCACCGGCACGGCCAGGGGATAAGCCCGCCAAAAATCCTGCTCCAGGCAGGAGAATATTGCCACCCCTTTGCCTTGCCAGCCGTACTCGTGATCGAAATACCGCTCCACGGCAGCAATGTCTTCCCGCTGCGCCCGATCTGCTGCTTCCTTCAACAGGCCCCTGAGCACCAGCTTGTATTCATCGGTAGTATGCTTCGTGGGGTCTACATCCAGGTACAAACTGAGCACTGGTGACTTATCGCTTTGAAAATCCACTAACTCTTGCAAGTCCTTTTCGCTGAACATATTCTGGCCTCCTTCATTTGGTTTACTTGTTCCGGGTTTCCGTAAACCCGTTCCGCTTTTCTGCTCAAGTATACAACAACGTGTAAGGGCCTACCCGGAAATGCTCAAAGGGGGCATCCTCGCTATAGGCATCAAGTTAACGTTGTGTTATGGTTACCAAATAGGCACTTAATAGCGTGGCCGCTCGGCGAGCGTAACCTGGACGTTTTGCCGCTTGCCATCGCGTATGATAGTCACTTCAACAGTGTCGCCTACCTGCGTTTCGGTCTCCAGGTAGACTGTGAGGTCCCTGAAACTGGTCACTGGGTGGCCATTGATGGCCACCATAATGTCCATCCCCACAGGAACCCGGACATTGCCTACAATTACCATCCTATCAGGGCCGCGGAGGCCGGCCCGGGCAGCGGGGCCACCCGGGACCATCTCCAGCAAGATAAGTCCCTCATCAACTGGTATGTCCATCCCAGCCTGGCGCAACACTTCCGCCAATTCTGGCGTGAGGGCAACCGGGCCTATGCCCATCCAGGGATGTGAGTAGTAACCCTGGGTGATAAGTTGAGGGACTACTCTGCGCACTGTTTCGGCCGAGACAGCGAAGCCGATACCAGCCGAGGCCCGGCTGGGGCTGATGATCTGGGAGTTGACTCCGATAACGTGGCCTCGCAAATCCAGCAGCGGCCCGCCGGAGTTGCCTGGGTTGATAGGGGCATCGGTCTGAATAGCCTCGCCGATAAAGCGACCATCGGGGCTCTCGATAATACGCCCCAGTGCGCTGATGACGCCCAATGTCAGAGTGCCTTCCTGCCCGAAGGGGTTGCCGATGGCCACCACGAATTGTCCCACGCGCAAATTGTCCGAATCGCCCAAAGGGATCGGCTGCGGCAGATCATCGGCCTCAATGTAGAGCACCGCCAAGTCATTGGAGGGGTCCGCGCCAACGATTTCAGCCGGGAACACCCTCCCATCGGCCAGGGATACGGAGACCGACTCGGCATCTTGTATCACGTGATAATTAGTGACGATGTGGCCTTCGGCGTCGTAGAGAAAGCCAGAGCCAGTTCCACCCTCCTGGGGAATAGGTCTCAGGAAGAAATCGTAGGCGATGATCTGAGTGGTGATGTTGACTACCGCTGGGGCGGCCCGTTTGTAGACCGCTTCTATCTGAGCCTCCAAAGCGTTGATGGGCTCTACGGGCACCGTTGGCGCTTGCGGGGGAGGCTGGGTGGGGAGCGGTGTCGGGGTGGGCGCTGGGCGACGAGATTCGGTCGGTGTGACGACGATCACTACGGGGGTCGGAGTAGGAGCTAGAGTGGAAATTGGGGTAAGTTCTTGGCGTTCAACAACTCTCCAGGGCGAGGTCAGCCCACAACCCAACAACGCGATCATGACCATGACGATCAGGATGAATAAGGAGGTCCTTCTCATACTCATAAGTCTTCCTTTCTTTTTTAAGGTTTTGCTACGGTCGGTCTTCCTGGTAGTCTCCTTCCTCACCTGGAGAGTTATTTTCGGCGCATGCTCGCTAATTCGCGGAAGAGTTTCTTCTCCCGCTGGCTTAGATTTTTGGGGACCCGTATTCTAAGTTTGGCGTAGAGGTCGCCGTGTTTCCGGGGGTTGCGAAGATTGGGCATTCCTTTGCCCCGCAGGCGGAAAGTTTGGCCTCCCTGGGTCTCAGGGGGGATTTTTAGCATAACATTGCCGCTGAGGGTGGGAACCCTGACCTCGCCACCCAGCACAGCGGTGTAGAGGTCAACAGGGACTTCGCAGCGAAGGTCGTCCCCATCGCGTTCGAAGACCGAATGGGGCAGGACCTTGATTTCCAGGTAGAGGTCTCCCCTGGCTCCACCGGCGGTGCCGGGGCCGCCCTCGCCTGCTACTCGGACTTTAGAACCCGTCCTTACTCCCGGCGGGATTTTCACCTCCAGGCGACGCCCATCTTTCTGGAGCACTCTGGTGGTGCCTTGGAATGCTTCTTCCAGAGTGATCTCCACTGGCTGGGTGTAGTCCTGGCCTCGACGAGGCTGTGCTCGGCGTGTTTCCGTCCTCCCGGTGCGGGGGGTGCCCATGCCACCAAAGATGGCCTGGAAGAAATCGGAGAAGCCTGTGCCAAAGAGGTCTCCTAAGTCGCCCAGGTCTCGATATTCCACACGGACACCACCAGGCTCGAATCCGCTAAACCACTGGCTCCAATCGAAACTGCTGGGATCTCGGCCCATGCGTTGCCACTGTTGCCAACTGCTGCCCAACTGATCGTACTTACGGCGCTTCTCGGGGTCCGATAGCACCTCGTAGGCTTCGTTTATCTCCTTGAAGCGCTCCTCGGCGGCCTTATCGCCAGGGTTCATGTCAGGGTGATATTGGCGAGCCAGCTTACGATAAGCCTTTTTTATCTCTTTCTCGCTGGCGTTCTTGCTTACTCCCAGGATTTTGTAATAGTCTTTGTACTCCATCTGTTGCTCGTACTCC
>CAZRSI010000115.1:0-9009 GCA_964602575.1 uncultured Anaerolineae bacterium | reverse complement strand
CGGCCATGGAGGCCATGGCCCGCTTGATGTAATCCTCGCGATCCTTCTCCCGCAGTTCGACCGCCTCCTCCACCGACAGCCCCCTAGGAACGTACATCAGCGGGTCGTGGGCAGGGGTCTGGTCGGTCACCACGTCGGGCACCACGCCGCGAGCGACCAACTCCGGGTAGACGTCGGCGGCGTTGGCGATGAGTCCGATGGACCTGGGTTGCTCTTTGGCCAAGGCCTCCTCCACCAGGGTCATCGCCTCCTCCAGCGTATCCACCACCGTGTCTATGTAGCGCGTGTCCAGGCGGCGCTGGGCGCGGGCCGGGTCCACCTCCACGATCAGACCCACCCCTTCGTTCATGGTGATGGCCAGGGGCTGGGCCCCGCCCATCTCTCCCAGGCCGGCGGTGAGGACGAACTTGCCCTTGAGGCTGGGCCAGCCAGCGGCGCGGGCGGCAGCTCCCAGGGTCTCATAGGTCCCCTGGAGGATGCCCTGGGTGCCGATGTAGATCCAGCTCCCGGCCGTCATCTGGCCGTACATGATGAGCCCCTGGCGCTCCAGTTCGTCGAACACCTCCTGGGTGGCCCAGGCGGGGACGAGATTGGAGTTGGCCAGGAGAACGCGCGGGGCGTCGCGGTGGGTACGGAAGACACCCACCGGCTTCCCCGACTGCACCAGCAGCGTCTCGTCGTCCTCCAGTTCCTTCAGCGTCCGGATGATAGCGTCGAAGCACTCCCAGTTACGGGCCGCCTTACCTCGTCCGCCGTAGACGATGAGCTTCTCCGGATCGCCGGCCACTTCCGGGTCCAGGTTGTTCATCAACATGCGCATAGCTGCTTCCTGCCCCCAGCCTTTGCAGCTTAGCTTTGTGCCCCTGGGGGCGCGAATTATTCTGGTCATCGTCTCACCTCCTGATTAGTGATAATACCCTTCGACCCCTCCTAGCCCTTCCCGAAGGAGTAGAGATAGGAGGGGTTGAGAACGCTAGGCTGGCGGCTTCGCCTTGGCTGTCTTGAGCATCCCCTCCAGCATGCCGTGGCCGCCGTAGTTGAGGATGGCGAAGGCCAGGAGCATCCGCTTGCGCTCCTCGTCGTACTCCTGTTGCCCCAGGATCCTGTCCACGTATCCGCTGGCCTGGCTCGCAGTGACCACCAATCCGCCCTCCAGCAGCAGCCGCGCCTTCCGCTCCAGCTCCTCCAACTCCAGCCGGTCCATGGCCTGCTCCACCATCCGTACCCGCTGGCCAGCCAGGGCCACGTCTATGCGCCGCCGACAGAAGCCCTGCAACCGGGTGTATAGCTCGTCCAGGCGGATCTCCACCCCTTCGGAGGCGGGCATGCCGGGCAGCGGCTTCATTACTGTGAAGCGGGTGCGCACCAGGGTGGGCAAGCCCAGCCCCACAGCCAACGCCACCCAGGGGGAATCGCCCACCGTCCCGAAGCTGCGCATCAGCGCCAGGATTAGCACGGCCATGGCCACGTTCAACAGCAGCAGAATGGTTGAGCCCCAGGTGCGCAGCGCCCGCACCGGATCCGGCTCGAAGGAACTGACCACCTCGGACACGGCCAGAATCAGGCTTGCCCCGCCAGCCAGGATATACAGCCCCCAGGGGATGCTGGCCAACCACGTCGCAATGGCGTTGAGCGCAGTCATTTCACCCTCCTGCCCAATCGCAATCTCTGCCGCATCTGCAACCCCCGCTGGTTGAGCGTCACCAGGTCGCCTCCCAGCCGGCCTTTCACCTGGCTGATATCAATCAACTGCTTTTCCTTCAGGGATAGCAACGGCTTGTTGATCTCCTCGGGCAGGGAGAAGGTCCTGACAGCCAGTTCGGCCGGCGTGGACGCTCCCACCTGCCCCAGCACCTCCAAAATGGCCTTCTCCTCGTCCGAGAGATTATCCTCCAGTTCTCTCAACGTTGCCCATGACTCCTCCATAGTGTCTCACCTCCTGAATAGCTAAATTCCTCCATCTCGACCACCGCGAAACATGAAGCGTAGTGCGTAAAACATGATTACGTTTCACGGTTTACGTACTATGGTCTCCTCCCGCCCCGGCCCCACGGAGACAAAGGCCGCCGTGGCATTAGCTAGTTCTTCGATCCGCCGCACGTAGCCCAGGGCCGCCTGGGGGAGATCGGACAGGGTCCTGGCTCCCCGGATATCCTCGCTCCAACCGGACCACTCTTCGTAGATGGGCCTGCACTCGGCCAGCACCTCGGCGCTGGGCGGGAAGTTCTCCAGGCGCTGGCCACGATAGTCGTAGGCCACACAGATTTTGATGGGCTCCAGGCCGGTCAGGATGTCCAGTTTGGTGATGGCGATCTCCGTCAGCCCGTTGATCTGGGCGGCGTAGCGCAGGGCCACCCCGTCGAGCCAGCCGCAGCGCCTGGGGCGCCCCGTCGTGGTGCCATACTCATCCCAGGGGTGCTCTCCTGTCCCCCGCAGCCGGTCGCCCACCTCATCACGCAACTCCGTGGGCATGGGGCCGGCGCCCACCCGCGTCTGGAAGGCTTTCACCACGCCGATGATGCGCTCGACGTGCCAGGGGCCAAAGCCCAGGCCGGTGAGCGCGCCCCCGGCGACGGGCGAGGAACTGGTCACGAAGGGGTAGGTGCCGTGATCGAGGTCGAGCAGCGTGCCCTGAGCCCCTTCGCAGAGCACCCTCTTCCCCGCCCTCAGAGCTTCGTGGAGGATGGGCCAGGTGTCGGTCACGTAGGGGGCCAGCCGGGCTGCATAGTCGGCGTATTCTTCCGCCACCTCGTGGGCATTGAGCGGAGGCTGGTGGTAGATGCGCTCCAGGATGGCGTTCTTCGCCTCCACCGCAGCGCGTACCTTCTCCACAAAGTTCTTCTGGTCGAGCATATCCCAGGAGCGCAGGCCAACCCTGGCTGCCTTGTCGCTATAAGTTGGGCCGATACCCCGCTTGGTGGTGCCAATCCTCGCCTTGCCTAGCGACTGCTCAGCAGCGCCGTCCAATGCCACATCGTAGGGCATGATTAAATGGGCCCTGGCGCTCAGCTTGAGCCGCTGAGGCGAGACATCCACACCCCGTTTGGCCAATTCCTCAATTTCCCGGCACAATGTCCTGGGATTGACCACCACTCCATTGCCAATGATGCAGGTGGTGTGAGGATACAGAATCCCTGAAGGTATCAAATGCAAAGCAAATCTGTCCTCGCCTACGGTGATAGTATGGCCAGCATTGTCGCCTCCGTTGTAGCGGGCCACGAGGTGGGCCTCGGCCGCCAGCAGATCGGTTATTTTTCCTTTGCCCTCGTCACCCCATTGGGTGCCGACGATCACGGTAGCAGGCATTTTTCCTCCAACATCTTCTGCTCTCGCCGGATCGCCAGATCCGGTGGCTTCAGCGGCGGGGTCTGATGATCCCGCCGGAGCAAAAACTCTAGTCTCGAACCCCCAGAATCTCAACGGCCAGGCGAGCATAGACACGGGCAGCGGCCACTACGTCGTCCAGGCGCACCTGATCGTCCACAGTGTGGGCAAAGCGCTCCTCGCCTGGGCCGAAACCCACTGTGGGAATGTTGGCCCTCCCCATGGTGTAGGCTCCATCGGTGGAGAAAGCCCATTGGCCAATTCTGGGTCTGTAGCCCAATGTCTCTCGGACAACCCGGGCTACGACCTGTACCAGAGGGTGATCCTGGTCCAAAGCCCAAGGAGGGTAATACTCCTTGGCACGGCACTCATAGCCCGTGTAGCTGGTAGCCCGATACTCCGTGACATACACCTCGGCGTCAACTCCCTCCCTGGTGATAATCCCCTGGATTTCCGCCAGGGCCTTGGCCTCGGTCTCGCCCAGGGTAAGGCGGCGATCAATGTAAAAGGCGCAGATATCGGGGATGGCATTGCGACTGGCAGCAGAGCTCTCAATCTGAGTGACGGCAATGCTTCCCTGACCCAGGAAGGGGTCGGTAGCCAGCTTAGGAGCCAGAAGCTCAATGCCGAAGATCAGCCTGGCGGCATCGTAAATGGCATTCCTCCCCTGGCCGGGAACGGAAGCGTGGCAGGACCTGCCTCGGACGGTGACTTTCATTTCCATACGCCCCCGATGGCCCCGTTTAACCTGCAGATCGGTGGGCTCTCCCAGCACAACAAAATCGGGCCGAATCCCCTCCTCCTCAACCAGCACCTGCATCGCCAGGCCCTCGCAGGGCTCTTCCTGGACAACACCCACCACACAGAGCTCGCCAGCCAGGTTAACGCCGGCGTCAATGAGGGCCTTGGCTCCGTAGACCATAGCCGCCAGTGCGCCTTTCATGTCGCAAGCACCCAGGCCGTACAGCACTCCATCTTCGATCTGGGCTCCGTAGGGATCATGGGTCCAAGCATCGGGATCGCTGACGCTCACCGTGTCCATGTGGCCGTTGTAGATCAACCTGGGACCACCGCCGGAGCCCAGGCGACCAATCACGTTTCCAATGCGGTCATGCCTCACTTCTGGAAAACCTACTCGCCGCATCTCCTCCGCCAGACGTTCAGCTACTGCCTTCTCCCTGGTCGAAGGGCTGGGAATGCGGACCAAATCCTGAAGGAAAGCAATCAAATCACTGCGGTCTTGAGAAGAAAGGTTAAACATGATCCAGCTCCCTAAAGCTTAATATGCCCCTGTACCGATGATGACGGCCGGAATGGTCTTCAGGGCAATTTTGAGGTCCAGAAGCGGAGACCAATTCTCCAGGTAGTAGATATCCAGCAGGCACATCTCGTCGAAGGTTAGCTCGCTCCGCCCGCTGACCTGCCAGAGGCCGGTGATACCCGGCGATATCTCCAGACGCCGTCGGTGCCACTCTTTATATTGTTCCACCTCCGAAGGCAAAGCAGGGCGGGGTCCCACCAGGCTCATCTCGCCCCGCAAAACGTTATAGAGCTGAGGAAGCTCGTCCAGGCTGGTGCGCCGCAGAATCTTCCCCACACGAGTGCAACGAGGGTCGTTGCGAATCTTGAAAGTGGGCCCTACCACCTCATCCAGGTCAGTCAGCTTGGGCTGCTCCTCCTCCGCCCCCTGATGCATGGAGCGAAACTTGTAGAACACGAACTTTTGTCCTCCCTTACCCACTCGAATCTGCTTGAACAGGACCGGGCCAGGGGAATCCAGTTTAATGGCCAGGGCGATGAGAAGCATCAGAGGGGAGAAAAGGATCAGCCCTATCAGCGAGAAAGCGATGTCGCTGATCCGCTTGAAGGCCAGATTCCACCCGGTGATGGATACCTCCTTGACTCCGATGATGGGAATCCCGCCCAGGTCTTCGATGTCCACCCTGCTGAGCGCCAGTTGAAACAGGTCGGGCACGATGCGAGCCCGAACCCGCTCCCGCTCGCATTGCCGCATAATGCCCAGGATCTTGCGATGGTACATCCAGGGCAAAGTGATGATGACTTCGTCAATGGCCTCCTCTTGTACCACGCGGGGCAGATTCTCAATTCCTCCAAAGGCCCTGAAGCGGCCGATATCCGTTCTATTTTTCTCAGGATCATCGTCCACGAATCCGATGATCCGGTAGCCCAATTCGGGCTGGGCTACGATATTGCGCATCAGCCTGCGGCCTACCTCGCCCGCGCCGACGATGAGCACCCGGTCCACGCCTATACCTCGCCGCATCAGGCTGCCCCAGACCCAGCGCTTGATCAAGCGGCTGGCGGAGAGTAGGGTAATGATGAGTAACCCTGCCCACAGGAACATCAGGCGAGAATAGACCCGTGGGCGGAACCAGAAGGTCATAGCCGTTATGATAACGATGCCGGTGGTTGTGCCGCCAATCAGAGCGTAGACCTCATCGAGCCAGGAGGCACCCCGAGGCTGGTTATAGACTCCCCCCAGCTTGTAAGCAATCATTAACAGAACCGTCAGCGCCAGGGCAAAGGGTATGTACGCTCGGAAGGGAGCATAGTAGGCCGGATCCACGGCCCGAAACCACTGCAATTCGTAGCGCACCCAGTAGGCAGCGGCGAAGGCCACATTGATGAGCACCACATCCACCAGGGCCATTGTTAAGGAAAACAATCGCCTGTATCGCTCAAACATCTGGGTCCTCCATCGCCCGCTGGTAGACCTGTGCCGTCCCCTTGGCGGTTTTCGTCCAGGAGAAATCTTGAGCCCTTCGCAAGCCCCGCTCCCGCATTTCCTGTCGCAGGGTCTCATCATTCAGCACTCGTCTCATGGCTTCAGCCAACCCTTCGACATCCAAAGGATCAACAAGCATCCCTGCCTCGCCCACCACCTCTGGCAGCGACGAAGTATTGGCCGCCACCACTGGCGTCCCGCAGGCCATGGCTTCCAGAGGAGGCAACCCAAAGCCTTCGTACAAAGAGGGGTAGACAAAGAGCTCCGCTGCGTTGTACCACAGGGGCAACTCGCCGGCCGGGATGTAGCCAGGGAACAGCACCTCGTCCTCCAGATCCAGTTCCCTCACGCGGGCGAAGACGTCCCGGTAGAACCAGCCTTTCGCTCCACCGATGACCAGCTTCAATGGTGCATGGTCGCCAAGTCGCAGGCTCGCAAAGGCTTCGATCAGCCCGGTTATGTTCTTGCGCGGCTCGATAGTGCCTACGAAGAGGACGAAACGCTCCGGCAAACCCCTCCGGGACCGAAAGGCGGATACCTGGGCCTCGGGCAGGAGGCGAAAGGCCTTATCTGTACCACAGTAAACTACATCCACCTTGTTAGGCGGCACCCTCAACAGACGAACCACATCGCGTTTGGTACTCTTGGAGATGGCGATGATGCGCCGGGCCCTCCTCGCTGATAGGCGCGTGAAGAGGCCAAGGTAAAAGCGCCTGGAGCGCCTGAGACTCTCAGGATACAAAAGGAAACTGAGATCGTAAATGGTGACCACCGACGGGCACGGCGAGAGCAGGGGGGTGACGAAAGCCAGGGCGTGAAGCAGGTCCACCCTCTCTTTGCGCAGGGCAAAGGGTTGAATCACCTGTTCCCAAAGGATCCTGACCACAGGCCTGGAGGTGGGCAGCCGCGAAAACCTTAGCGTCAATTCCGAATCGCAATGCCCTGAGTCTTGTCCGGAGCCTGTCGAGGGGGTAAACCGCCTATCGCCCAGGAAAGCCGTGTAGCGGTTACGGTAGTCTACACAAGGCAGATGGGTGAGTAAGTTGCGAATGTACCAGTTAATGCCCGCGCCCCGATAAGTCTCCGCTAGGGACAGCAGGTGAGCATTCAGACCGATGTGCATTTCCTCTTTCGTATTATAACATCACTCCTCATCAGGAGCAAGTTGCGATCTGGCCTGGGCCATTGCGAAACGCGCCGTTTGCGCCAAAGCCTGCTCTGAGTTTTGCCGAAGAGTCTCCGACTGAGGCGGGGTCCTGAGTTTATCGAAAGGCGGAAAGGGCTCGGTCTGGAGACCTTCGCCCATCACCAGGAGAGATGGGGATCAGCGGCTATTGCCCTCCTCGCTCAACAATTCCCGGTACACCTGATACGTCTTGGCGGCTACCTGGGCCTGGGTGTAGTGGGCCAGCACCCGCTCCCGTCCCCTCCGAGCCAGTTCATCCCGCAAAGCCATATCGGCCATCAGTTGGGACAGCCTGTCCCGCAGAGCGCGCTCATTGCCCTCAGGGAAGACCAGGCCCGCCTCGCCGATGACATGGGGAATCTCGCCGGAGTCCGACCCCACCACGGGCACTCCACAGGCCATGGCCTCGATCAGCACCCGCCCGAACTGCTCCTTCCAGTTGCGCCTGGTCAAGGAGGGCAAGACCAGGACGTCCAGTTGGGGATAATAGCCAGGCATCTGGGTGGAAAGGATGGGACTTTCAAATCTCACCCACTCAGCAATGCCCAGCTCCGCAGCCAGCTTTTCCAGGCGGGGCCTCTCAGGGCCACTCCCCAGGAGGCGCAACTGCCACTCGCCATCAAGGCCAGCCACCGCCCGCAACAGGATGTGAATCCCTTTCTCCTCCACCAACCGTCCCACGTAGCCAATGGTGAATTGCGAATAGCGAATGGCGAATGACGAATTTGGAACTTTGAACTTATCGGGATCCACCCCGAATTGCGGGATAACTCTGACAGGCCCCCGATATCCCTTCGCTCTCAGCACCCCGACTGCCTCGGAGTTGCCAGCGATGGCATAATCGGCGTAGCGTAGGTTGTAGCGCTCAATGAGGCTGAAGGGGGGCGGGTAGCGACGATGGATGTTCTGCCAGGTGAAAAACAGAGCTCTGGCTCCCTGGGCTTTGGCCAAACGCATCGCCTGCCAGGTTGCCAAGTTGTAGGGCTCCTCGTCAATGTGGACGATGTGGGGCTTAATTCTCCTGAGGTGTTTGCCCAGGCCTGGGTAGAAATGCAGGTGGAAATGGCCGTTGAGGGCCATCTTCTCCACCACCAACTCATAGCCCTGGGTATACTCTCGCTCCAGGCGTATCACCCCTCGTTCGTCGCGCCAGTACGGGGGCACGACAACGGTGAGCTCTACGTCGGAGAATTTGGCAAGTTCCTCCAGCTTCTTCTGGTAGGCTCCCAGGATACAGGCCTTGGAAATCATAAGCACGCGCAATCGTCACTCCTCCATTGAAGAAAAGCTCACCCAGTTCAATCGAGTACATTATAACCCACTGAGAGGTAAAAAGCAACTGAACAGATAGTTACATCCCAGATTTGACATCTGCGGCGTTTTGTAGTAATATACCGCAGTTAAACGATTACGTAATCGTTTAGAAAGGGGGGAGCGCTATTGCTACCCTGAAAGATGTGGCCAAAAGAGCAGGGGTCTCCACTGCTACGGTATCCCATGTCATCAACGAGACCCGATTTGTAAGCGATGAGCTGAAAGCCAGGGTCTACCAGGCGATGAGGGAGCTCAACTACCGCCCCGATGCCATCGCCAGGAGCCTGCGCCGCAGGAGAACCCACAATATCGGCATGATCGTGCCCGATATCGCCCACCCCTTCCTGGCGGAGGTGTCCAGGGGGGTGGAAGACAGAGGCTTCGAACTGGGCTACAATGTCATCCTCTGCGACTCCGCTGGTGACCTGGAGAGGGAAGC
>CAZRSI010000114.1:0-9021 GCA_964602575.1 uncultured Anaerolineae bacterium | reverse complement strand
CTAAGTGTACGAACCAGCCAGCCCTAATTTGTCTCCACTTCTCTCCCGGGCCTCGAGGGCCTTGCTGTGGTGTTCAATAGCTCTGTCGTAGTCTCCTTTTTGCAGATAAATCAGCCCGATAGCGTCATAACAATCTGCGGCTTCTCTTCCGTATGTTGTTCCCTTTACTATTTTAAGGCCTTGCCGGGCGCTTTTAATCGCCTTCTCGTATTCCCCCTGATGCGCGTAGATCCGGCTGAGTCGCCCGTAGATTCTCGCCATTTCAACGCATTCATTATCACCCAATATTTGGATTCCTGCAAGATAGTGTTTTAGTGCTTCTTGATATTCTCCTTTTCTGTCGTACCCCTCACCGATTTTCCGTTGGACATCTGCAGCTTTGCGAGGGTTTAGCCGGAAAGAAGCTATCTTCAAAGCCGCCTGATAGCTGGCTATGGCATCATCATATTTGCCCACTACCATGAAGGCATCGCCTTTCGCTATGCAGACCGATGCCCAGGTGGCTGGGTCCAGCATTTGGGGATTGAGTTTGCTCAATTGGCCCAGGATGGCGGTGGATTGGCCAGCGAAAATCAGTTGTTCCAGGTTGTCAGTAATAGCTGCTGCCGATTTTCGATATTCTTTGGCTTCGAAGTAGTGGTATGCTGCTTCCAGGTAGTTTTCCATGTCGTAGTAGTATCGCCCGGCGTTCTTGTGTAACCTTGTTCTAAAAGAGGAATCTGCCCGAAGCCTGTTATGGCAAAATTCTTCCAGGAGCGAATGCAAGTATTTCTCCCCATAGTCGGATTGCTGCACCACGTACTTGCGTACCAAAGCATCCAAAATGCGGTCAACATCCTCCATGTCTTCTTCGGCCAGAATTTCGCCAATGGCCTCCTCGTCTATAGGAGACCTGAAGATAGAGATGGCTTTGAGTACTCTCCGCTCCTTTGGTGAGAGGGTTTCGTACACGTTCCTCACCAGGTATTCTTCCACTCTTTCCCCAAATGCTCCATTTATGAAGTTGCTGATCTCGTTGTTTGTCCAATTCTTGCTCTCCATCCAGGTTATGAACAACTCCAGAAGCTTGGGGTTTCCCTGGGTTTGAGCATAGAGTTTGTTGAAAAGCTCTGAGCTCAGATGGAGGTCGGCTTTTTGGAGAAGCACTTCAGTATCCTCTGCGGTGAGACCAGACAGGGACTTGTAGTCCAGACCGATGGCGTCGGCGAAGCGGGGCCTGCTTCGGCTCATTACGATTACTTTGGTGTTCTGCAATCGCCTGCTGAAAATCTGGAACAGGGAATTGAGCTTCTCGTTCTCATCGGCGACTTGGAAGTCATCGAAGCACAGCAGGTAAGAGCCCTGCTCTAGACTGTAGATCAGAAGATTGATGGCTTCGTTTACCTGATACCCTTCCTCTAAGGGCTCGGCGTTGAGGTCAAGGAATCGCTGCACTGTGGGGTCTTGGTTCGCAGCCAGGAACTCTCCCAAAGCCCAGATGACCGATTCGAGATTGTCGTTAAGGCCTTTGTGGAAAGTGTGCCAAAAGGCTTTCCTTTGGGTTTGCAGGGCTACGAGCTGGGCGCCGAGCATAGTCTTGCCGACCCCTGCTGTGCCCCCGATTACCACGATGTTCTGCGAATCCAGTTTTCTTTGGTATTCTTCAAGTTCCTTCTGCCTTCCGATGAAGTTGTTACTTCTCGGCATGGATTCTAGCCGCACAGCTCTGGTGATGGGCTTGGCAAGTTTTAGGATAACTCCATCTGGGGATCGCATAAAGAGCACCGGGGTGCCCCAGTCCCGTCTTTCCGGCCCGCAGTCAATGTATATCCCCCGGCGGGCCTCTGATATGGCTGTATCCACAGGAAGGCCCAAGGCCAGAGCGCGGTAGAACTCACAGGAGAACCGGACGGCCGTGTCATTGTAGATGCTGTATTGCATGGCTACAACCGCAGGCAACCCCCGGCGCACCAGATTGGGAGCCATCCCCACCATGGGTTGCGTTGAGGAACTGGTGGCACTCTGGCAGGCGTTTAGAACCACCAGCTTAGTACAGTCGCTGCCCAGGAAGAACTCGCGGAAAATCCGGTCGTTGATCACTCGCAGACGGCAATCATCGTCCTCGATTACCAGGTACCCTTGATCGTTCTGGAAGACACCATGCCCGATAAAGTGGAAAACATGGGGTTGATATCGGCGTAGTTTCTCCCGGATTTCACTGGCAATGGCGTGATCGAGGAATTCTAGTTGCACCAGACCCTCTTTCTCCCACTCTTCCAGAGCTTCCTTCAGAACTTGCTTCTCCCTTTCGGCATCCAGCTCTGCCATACCCCATTCACCCAGGTCTACGGGGTTGGAGATGACCACCAGAACCCGCAAGGTGGGATGGATGGTGATAGAGCAAGGAGGTTCAGGCACTGGGATGTAGCGGGTGATGGGGGTTTCCGGCGAGATTCCCAGGAAGAGGTCGTTCAGTTCGTCGTAGAGGTACTCCCAGGGAATAGCCCCCAGTTCGGATGGCTCAAGCCAAAGCCTGATGCGCAGCCCCTTCCCTTGGGCTCTAGCCCGTCCCAGGCTGGCTCGGTAGAGATCCTCTATCTCGCCGTTGAACAGTTGCTGAAACAACATCCGTCCCAGATTTATGATAAGCTGTTCGTCGGTGTCTTGGTTCTGAATTCTGGTTAGAGCTTGCTGGATAGCCTCGTAGGTGGAGTCGAAGTGCAGGATTCCCTGCGCCTCGCCTGCGCTGGCCGAGATCACCCGGACAGGGTAGCCCTCGGCAGTTTTTGGCATTACCAGCAGTTCGAAATCATCGTATCTCATGATTTATCACCTCAGTGACCAGGCAGTGGTCACTCGTTACTTGCTATTCTCCTTGATCAGTATAGGGAGGTAAATTTGCCAACGCATGTAGACCACGTCCGGACGTTTCTGGTTATCCATGGTGGTGATGATTGGAAAGCTATCGCCTTAGCCATTGTTTAACCTCCCGGTAAAACCTGTAAAAATCGCGAGAATTCGATTGAATTCCTATTAAATCAACATAATTATACCATAAAATTCTTAAAATGACAAGACCCAATTTGGCGAAAAACAGCCCTAATTTTGGCTGTTTTAACCTTCTTAGGATATCAATATGTAGTTATTATATATGCATTGGAATACTATATCTAGTATGTTTTTGGCCCGAAACCGCAAATCAATTCGTCCGCAGGGTAGGGGAGAGTTGACTACACCTAATTCAGTGGGAAAGAGATGATCGAGTTTGACATTATGGCTAACTTGGGCTAAAATGACAACACTATTAGAGGCGAATTGGCATCTGGAGGAGAATAGCTTATGACAATGAGTAGCTCGGAGATCAGGCAATCTTTCTTGGATTTCTTCGCCAGCAAGGGGCATACTATCGTTCCCAGCGCTTCGCTGGTACCTGCTGATGATCCCACACTGCTGTTCACAAACGCAGGCATGAATCAGTTCAAGAACATTTTCCTGGGATTGGAGAAGCGCGAGTACACGCGAGCAGCCGATACACAAAAGTGCTTGCGGGTCTCCGGGAAGCACAACGATCTCGAGGATGTCGGGTATGATACCTATCATCACACGTTCTTCGAGATGCTCGGCAATTGGTCCTTTGGCGACTATTACAAAAAAGAGGCCATCGCCTGGGCATGGGAACTCCTTACCGAGGTGTGGGGATTGCCTAAAGGCCGTCTCTGGGTTACGGTGTTCAAGGATGACGAAGGAGATCTGGGGACCGATGAGGAGGCAGCTCGCTACTGGAGGGAAGTAACCGACATAGACCCCGATCACATCCTCTATTTTGGGCGTAAGGATAATTTCTGGGAGATGGGCGAGACCGGACCTTGTGGCCCCTGCAGCGAAATTCACCTCGACAGGGGAGAGGAAGCCTGCGATTTGCGGGATGACCCCAACCATGTCTGCGCAGTGAACAGCGGCTGCAGGCGCTTCTTCGAGCTGTGGAACCTGGTCTTTATCCAGTACAACAAGGACGAAAACGGCGTCCTTCATGAGCTGTCCGCCAAGCACATTGACACCGGCATGGGCCTGGAGCGAATTGCGGCGGTGTTGCAAGGAGTTCTCTCCAACTACGACACCGACCTGTTCACCCCCATCATGGACCGAGTTCAGGACATGCTGGGGCACACCGATGACGAACGCGAGGCCAACATTGTGGGCTACCGCGTCATCGCTGATCACGGCCGGGCGGTGACTTTCCTGATCGGCGACGGGGTCTTGCCTGGCAACGATGGGCGTAACTACGTGCTGCGTATGATCCTGCGACGGGCTGCTCGTTTCGGGAGGAAGATCGGCTTCAAGGAGCCCTTCCTGGCCGAAGTTGCCAAGGTGGTCATCGAAATAATGGGCTCGTATTTCACCGAGTTGAAAGCCAGGCGCGAGTTCATATTGCAGACCATCACCCAGGAGGAGGAGCGCTTCCAGCACACATTGGATGTGGGGCTCGAATTGCTGGACGAGCTTATCAGTGATTTGAGCGCCCAGGGTAAAAGCGTGATTCCAGGGGATCAGGCCTTCAAGCTCTATGACACTTACGGCTTCCCGTTGGATTTGACCAGAGATGTGGCCAAGGAACGGGGATTCACGGTGGATGAAGAGGGCTTTTTGGCAGCCCTGGAGAAACAGCGGGAACGAGCCCGTGCTGCCCAGCAGTTCGTTTTGGAAGTGGAGGAGAAGCTGGAGACCTACAGCCGCCTCTTGGATGAATTGAAGCAGACGAAAGCGCTATCCGAAACCGGTGTGGAACACGTCTATGCCGAAAGTACGGAGGCCCAGACGAAAGTAGTGGCAATCCTGCGCAATGGGCAGGTGGTTGACACGGCTGAGGAGGAGGATGAGGTCGAATTGGTATTGACAAAAACCCCCTTCTACGTGGAGAGTGGAGGTCAGGTCAGCGACACCGGACGGATTATCCGGGATGGCCAGTGGGAGGTCGCAGTCAACGATGTACGACAGCCTCTGCCTGGACTTATCGTCCATATCGGGGAAGTTGTCTGTGGTGAGCTTCGGGTGGGCGACATGGCCCAGGCCGTAGTGGACGCTGAACGCCGCATGGACATCGCCCGCAACCACACCGCCACTCACCTGTTGCACAACGCGCTGCGCCGGGTCTTGGGCGAACACGTCCAGCAAGCCGGTTCCCTGGTAGCCCCCGACCGCCTGCGCTTTGATTTCACCCACGCAACGGCGCTGAGCGCTGACGAACTGGATCGAATCCAGCAATTGGTGAACGAGGCCATTCTGGCGGATTACCCTGTGCATGTCGTTCATACCAGCTACAAAGAAGCCATCGCCCAAGGCGCTATTGCCCTATTTGGCGAGAAGTACGGGGAACAGGTCCGAGTTCTCAAGATCGGCGACCCTCACCAACCCTTCAGCCAGGAGCTCTGCGGGGGCACTCACGTGAGCCACACCAGCGAGATCGGCCCCTTCTACATCCTCTCCGAGTCGAGTGTCGGTGCGGGACTTCGTCGTATCGAGGCGGTGACAGGCCGGACCGCCCAGAAATTGATACAACAGCGGCTAAGGATCCTGGATTCCATCGCGGCATCCCTGGGCTGTTCTCCTGACGAAGTGGAGCAGAGAATCCAGGCCCTTCAGACTGAATTGCAGCAACGGAAGCGGGAAGTGGCTCGCTTGCGCCGCCAGCTTGCCCAGCGGGATTTTGAGACCTTGCTCTCTCGGGTGCAGGAAGTGCAGGGGGTGAAGGTTCTGGCGGCCCAGGTCGAGGCAGCTAATATGGAGACCCTGCGGGAGATGAGCGATTGGTTCCGCGACCGGATCGGTTCTGGGGTCATCGTTTTGGGAGCGGTGATGGATTCCCGGCCCGGTTTCGTGGCTGCCATCACCCCCGATCTGGTGGAACGTGGCCTTCATGCTGGCCAGATCGTGAAGCGAGTCGCTGAGGTGGTGGGTGGCAGCGGTGGAGGCAAACCCACCCTGGCCCAGGCCGGCGGCCGGGACCCCAGCCGCATTGGGGATGCTCTGAGCCTGGTGCCTGGCTTGGTGGCGGAGGAGATCCGTTGAAAACGCAGGTTATACACCTGGAAGTTGATGACGACATCAATATTGTGCGTGGCTGGCTGGAGAAGGCCGAAGCCCCACGAGTGGTGCTGGTGGTGCCGCCTGGATGCCAGGCCTTTGACAGCTTGGTGGATTTCAAGTTGCTGCAGCGCTACGCCGAGTCCCTGGCCCTGCAGGTAGCTTTGGTTACCAAATCCACCAAGCTGCGGGTTCTGGCTCGCCAGGTGGGCTTCCCGGTCTTCATCTCCGCGAAGCGGGCGCAGGGAAAGGCCAGATGGCGCCAGCCGAGGACCACCCCCCGATGGGCGAAGCGTTTGAGTTGGGGGGAGCGCCTCTTTGCTGGCTTTGTTTTCCTGATAGCTCTCTCGACTCTGGCGGCCAGCGTTCTCTTGGTCGTGCCCAGCGCTGAGGTCAGCCTGGTCCTGGCCAATGAGAGAGTTGAGGCCACGGTCCAGGTTGAGGCTGACCCCGACGTGGAGACAATAAACTACCAGACAGGGCAGATACCCGCTCGGGTGGTGAAAGCTCAAGTCGGGGGAACTGCTCAGATCCCGGTTACCGGCACCAAAGACGCCCCCGATGAGCCAGCCCAGGGCATCGTGTACTTCATCAACAACATCAATCAGCCGGTGACCATTCCCAAGGGCACAGTGGTTGCTACTTCGGCAGGGACGACCATCAGGTTCACCACCGTCGAGGAAGTCGCCGTCCCCGGGACGGTAGGAGCCATTGCGGAGGCGGAGGTAGTGGCCGTTGATCCGGGGCCCAGCGGCAACGTAGGGGCCAATATGATCAATATAGTTGAGGGCCCCCTTTCTCTGCAGGTTCGGGTGACTAATCCTGAGCCCATGGAAGGAGGCACTGTCAAGCAGGTGGGGATGGTCACTAAGGCCGATCAGGAGCGTCTCAAGGGCATCCTCTTGCAGCAGTTGCAGCAAGCTGCGCATGCTCGATTGAGCGAGCAACTTCAGGAGGGAGAGTTCTTACCTCTTGAGTCCGTGACGGTGGATCAAATTGTGAGCGAAGTCTATGATAAATCCGTGGGAGACCAAGCCGAGATCCTCGGTTTGGACATGGAAGTAGTGTTTCGAGGTACGGCCATCGCGGAGGAGGATGCGAACGCGTTGGTACGGGCAGCCCTGGAACAGGTGGGGCAAGGAGGTTTCACATTGGTAGATCGGAGCCTGCAATTCCAGCGGGGCGAGACCACGGGCGTGGACAATGGGAGAGTCTCCTTTGTCATGAGAGGGTCTGGCGCAGTGGTAACGGCGATTGACGAGAAGGCTATCAAGGATGCCATCCGCGGCAAACCCATAGATTGGGCCCTGGGGTACCTGAGCCAGAACCTTCGCCTGGAGGAGCCTCCGGTCATCGAAGTCACTCCCGATTGGACAGGGCGGTTGCCCTGGTTTGGCTTCCGTATTCGCATCTCAACCCAGGCAGAATAATGCGCATCTTGGCCTTAGACGTTGGTGACAAACGGATAGGCGTGGCCATCAGCGATGTGAACCAGATACTGGCTCGTAGCTTGCAGGTGATCGAAAGGCGCTCTCGCCAGGAGGATTTCGCTGCTGTTGCTCGACTGGTGGAAGAGTACGAGGTGGAGAAGGTTGTAGTGGGGTATCCTCGAAGTCTCAACGGGAGCGTCGGCAGGCAGGCCAGGAAGGTGAAACGATATGCAACACGGCTGGCGCAAGCACTGAGTGTACCAGTGGTGCTGTGGGATGAGCGCCTCTCTACCGTCACTGCCGAGGAGCTGATGAGAGAAGTGGGACCCAAGGGCAGAAGGAAACGACAAAAACGAGTGGATGCTGTGGCTGCAGCGGTGATCTTGCAGGATTATCTGGATTCCAAAGTTAAGGAAGCGGGGGCGGAACATGTCCGTGCTCAATAGATTTGCCCTGGCTCTAAGCCTCGCTGTGCTTTTGCTTGTAAGCGCGGGATGTTGTGGCCTGAGCTCCGGAGACGACACCGCTGAAGCAGTGGATAGCTTTCTCTTGGGCGTTTATCTAACCTTTCGACAAGAGGACATTTCCCGTCCGGCCAGCGATGACCCAACCCCAATCATTTTCACTGTGGAGCCAGGCGAGACAGCCAGCGACATCGCTTTGCGGCTTAAGCGATTGGGCTTGATCACCGATGCCGAGTTGTTCCGCCTGTTGGCTCGTTACCGCAAAGCCGATAGCAAGCTGGAGGCGGGCCGATACGAATTGCGGGCCAACATGACGATGGAGGAAATCCTGGAGGCTCTGCAGCATGGGCGTCTGGAAGAGGTCGTGGTCACTATCCCTGAGGGGTGGCGAGCGGAGCAGATTGCTGAGATGCTGGAGGAAAAAGTGGGTCTGGATAGGGAGGAGTTCCTGACCCTCGTCCGGAGCGGGGGCCTTGATCCTGGCCTGGAGTACGATTTCCTGCAATCCCGACCGCCGGGTGCTGGGCTGGAGGGGTTCTTGTTCCCAGATACCTATTACCTTCCAGTGCGCCCCTCAGCTCTGGACGTCATTGAGCGCATGCTAGCCAATTTCGACCGGCGTTTCACACCCGAGATGCGTCAGATGGCTGCTGAGCGGGGGATGACCATCTACCAGGTGGTAACCTTGGCTTCTATCGTGGAGCGAGAAGCGGTGATAGCCGAGGAGCGGCCGATCATAGCTGGAGTTTTCTTGAACCGGCTGGCTAAGGGAATGACCCTGGATGCCTGTCCCACGGTGCAATATGCCTTGGGTTACCAGGAGGATACAGGGCAGTGGTGGAAAACGCCCTTGTCTCTCGAAGAGCTCGACCAGGTCAACTCTCCCTACAACACCTATCTGCATCCGGGGTTGCCCCCCGGGCCCATCTGCAATCCAGGCCTGGCTTCGATCTTAGCTGTACTGCAGCCCGCGGAGACCGATTATCTGTACTTCTTGGCCAGGGGGGACGGTTTTCACGCCTTTGCCAAAACTTTTGAGGAACATCTTCAGAATCAGCAAAAGTATC
>CAZRSI010000113.1:0-9026 GCA_964602575.1 uncultured Anaerolineae bacterium | reverse complement strand
ACTAAGGTCCGCCCGGAGCAGAAAAACGCCACGAACATACGCAATGCGGTACTAAGGTCCGCCTTGAGCATAAAAGCGGAACGAATTTACAGGAAACTGTGCTAAGCTCCCCTGAGGCCCTCCGAGCTCCTCCGCCTCTCAGAGGTCGTACTCCACCCCCAACTCCCCCGCGATTTGCTGCATCATAGCCACCGTCTTGGGATGCAGGGGGATTCCGTCCCGCCGCCGTCGTTCCTCTTCCTCGAACTCCTTCTCCCCGTGGATGTAGATTCGCTCTGCTCCCTCTACCTTGGGACCGCTCTTTAAGATGCGGATGATATCGTCCATGGTGGCTTTGAACTCTTCCAGGGGACGGAAGGCATCCACCCGGATGGCGCCAAAGAAATGGCCCACATTGGATGGCAGTGGTTTGCCCTCTGACGTTTTCGGGTAGATCGTAGTGGCATATCCCGCCCCAGGCAACACGCCGCACAGTATATCCACCAGGAGGGCCAGACCATAGCCCTTGTGGCCTCCGTCTTCCTCACGGGCGCCTCCCAAAGGTAGGATACCTCCTCCGGCCCGGGCCAGCAGGTTCTTGAGGACACGAGCAGCATCAGAAGTGGGCACGCCCCGTTCATCGGTGGCCCAGGTCAGGGGGAGAGGCTTGCCCTTGCGATCGTACTCCTCCAGCTTGCCCCGCGTCACCACCGAGGTGGCCATGTCAAGCACAAATGGCTGCTCTTGGCCGGCAGGCACCGCCACGCTGAGGGGGTTTGTGCCCAGCACCGCGTCCTTGCCAAAGGTGGGCACCACCAGCACGGCGGCATTGGTCATGGAGATGCCGATCATCTCGTGTTCCAGAGCCATCATTGAGTAGTAGCCAGCGATGCCGTAGTGATTGGAATTGCGCACCGCCACGAAGCCGATTCCCATCTTCTGGGCCTTCTCGATAGCCAGCTTCATGCCTCGCACGCCAATCGGCTGCCCCAATCCGCCTCCACCGTCCATCAGAGCTGTGCAAGGGGTCTCGTATACGACCTCGATGTTCGGACGGGCCACCATCATCCCGTTGCGGAGGCCGTCCACGTACCGCTTCAAACGGGCCACGCCGTGGGAGTCAATGCCACGCAGATTGGCGGTCACCAGAACGTCGGCTGTAACAGCCGCGTCATCGGGCGGCACGTCCATCTTTTCGAACACTCGGGTGCAGAAGTCGCGCAGGGGATCCGCCCAAACCGTAACATACGCTTCCTCGCCTATAACTTGTCACTCCCTTGCATGAGATTTCGATGGTGATAGCCCATTCTCTCGGGTTCAAACCCTCACATCTTCTTTTTCTAACAAGCGTTTCAAAGCAGTTATCGCTACCTCCAGCATGGATTCATCTGGCTCCTGGGTGGTAAGTCTCTGCAGGGCCAGACTGGGCGCCAGAACCACTGCTCTGATCAGAGGATTGTTACGATGGGCCGCGCTGAACTTGATCAGTTCGTAGGTCAGGCCAGCGATGACGGGGACGAGGAGCAGGCGCGAGAGGATGCGTAGCACCAACGAGGGGCGTCCCAACAGGGAGAAAACGAAGATGGCAACCACAGCAAAAATCAACAGGAAGCCAGTCCCGCAGCGCGGATGAGCGGTGCTGTAAGCTTTGACAGCCGCTGGCTCCAGAGGGGCTCCGCTCTCATAGGCGTTAATGGTTGCGTGCTCCGCTCCATGATAGGCGAAGACACGGCGGATATCGGGGATGAAGCCAATGGCATACACGTAGACCAGGAAAAAGGCGAGGCGAATCAATCCTTCGACGATGTTGCTGACCAGCGACGAAGCAATGTAACGGTCCATCAGCCTAACCAGGAACAAAGGCCCCAGGAGGAAGATTCCTATGCCGATTATCAAGGAGAGGGCCACCGAGCCCCAGGCAATGGGCCCTGTGAACTCTACTTCCTCTTCCTCCTCCAGGGCTACATCGGCCGAGAAGAGTAAAGCCCGCGTTCCCAGGACCAATGCATCCCACAGCATGACCAGGCCCCGTAGGAAAGGCAACCTGCTAACCCGTCCGCTGTAGATTCTGGCATTTAGCGGTTCACTGTGGACGATGATATCTCCCGAAGGACGCCGGACAGCCACAGTCATGTGCTTGCTCCCGCGCATCATCACCCCTTCGATGACCGCCTGTCCGCCGTAGTTGAATTCGCTCACTTTCCCTACCTCCCATCCAAGAGGGTAATTGTACACCAGACAGCGCTGAGTGTCAACTTTGATTTCTTGACTTTTTAGGGTTTTGTACTATAAGGCAGCATGATTTCCTTGAAGTTCCCCCGCTGCTCCTCCACAGGCAAGGCGGCTGGCTCGATCCGTGGCTGGGGCGTGACCACTCCCAATCGCATCTTCGCCTCCGCATCCTCTCGTGGCCATTTCTCCACCGGGCGTGGCGGTTCCTCGGGCAGCTCCAGGGGAGGTAGCTCTGAGCCCGTGTTCAGTATTTGGCGCACCACCAGGCCCGCCCCGAAGCCCACCACGCCGGCCTACAGGTTGCGCTGGGCAAAGGTAGATTTCCGCCACAGGACGTCTTAGCCCGCTGGGGTTCACTTCGATTCCCACCTCTGTTTCCAGCAGGCTCTCGATAAAAGCTTCAACTAGCCTCACCACAGCAATTACTTCTACGCTAAGCCCAACTCCTGCAATTTCTCTTCCGTAGGAAAGCCCTCCGCTGTCCAGCCACGCAATTGGTAATACTCCTCCAGCATTGGTTCCAGGTCGGGGAGCACGCCAGCTGCGCTGCCGGTAGGTCGGGGGTGGGTCAGCAATCGCTGTGGTAGGGTGTCATCCGCCCTGGTGATACCCAGACGAACATTGATCATCCGCTTGAGATTGAACAACCTCTCCCCAGTGCGGATGAGGTCGTCGCTGCTCCAATCCCAGCCCATGGCCAGGTTCAGCCACTCCACCACTGTCTCCGGCCCCGCCAGACCCTTGACGATGAACTTGCACAAACCCAAAGCATTGAAGACGCTCATGTAGTTCTGGAAATCGTAAGCCACCCGCGCCTTGCCTGCGCTGTCCAGACGGTCGTACTTCCCTGCCTGACCCCACTTTTCCCACTCCAAGCCATAGCCACGCCAATAGCACGGGGCCTCCAGGTGACAACCTCCCCGGTTGGCTGTGGCGTAGTTAACAGCCATACCAAGAAACGCCCGTGGGTCGTGCATGGGTAGCTCCAGTCCTTTGGCGTGAATGGCCATCTCCTCAGCCCCCGGCCCCAACCTCTCAGCCGCAGCTCGAACTCCGTCAGCCAACACATCGCCCAGTCCCTGCCGCCGCGCGATCTGCTCTACCAACTGTAAGATGACTTCGGCATTGCCCCATTCGAGCTCTAAACCCCCGGTATCGTCGGCCGTTAGCAAACCTCTCTCATAAGCCTCCATGGCCAGGGCGATGATCGCTCCGGTGGAGATGGTGTCCAGGCCATAGCGGTTGCAGAGGTGATCGGCCTGGATAATAGCCTCCAGGTTGTCGTTTAAGAGTAAGCCCCCGAAGGTGATCAAGGTCTCGTACTCTGGGCCATGGCCCTGCAGCCCAGCATAGGGGCCTTCGGTGATCCTGATCTCCTTGCCACAAGCGATGGGGCAGGCAAAGCAACGATAATGTCGGTCGAGCATGGTGGCCACGATGGTCTGGCCGGAGGTCTTGTTGGCTCCTTCTTCCCAACTACCCAACAGCCAGTTCTTGATAGGCATACCGCCGTAAGCCTCCGCCGCCGGCACACCGCCCCCGGTGCCGAACTCCGACATGGATCTGGAGTTCTCCTTGATCCAGACCGTGTCCTCCCGGACGCGGCGACGCAGCCCCTCGCGATCATAGTACTCCGGCCGCTGGCTTCCCTTAACGGCCACCGCCTTGAGGTTCTTGGAGGCCATCAGTGCCCCCATCCCCCCTCGGCCCGCTGTCCGCTCGCCGTGGCCGAGAAACATCACCCCGGCGATGCGCACGCCGTTCTCACCGGCCGGGCCTACACAGGCCACCAACGCCTTTGGGTCGGTCTCATCCTGAATGCGCTGGGCTGTCTCCTGGGTATCCAAACCCCAGAGCAAAGATGCCGGACGGAGTTCAACTTGCCCGTCGTGAATCCACAAATAGACGGGCTTTTCCGCCCGGCCGGTGAACACCACGCCATCGTAGCCGGCGAAACGCAACTCCGGCCCCCAGTAGCCTCCCGCCGCCGACTCACACCAGATGCCCGTCAACGGCGAACGCCCGCAGACCGACACGCGGGAAGCAGCGGGGATGAAAGTTCCGGTCAACAAGCCATTCACCATCAGGAGCAGGTTGGCCGGATCGAGGGGATCCAACTGTGGTTGCAATCTCTCATCAAGGATTTTGGCTGCCAGACCGCTACCGAGCAGGTAGTGGCGAACTTCATCGGAAGCAACCTCCGTCACCTGCGACTCTCCCGAACCAAGATTCACCCAAAGAAGCTTACCAGCGTGCGCGTACGGCATCGAGATACCTCCTTTGTCAGTATTCATTTATAGAAAAATCCGCCCTTAGCGGACGGATTCCTCGCCCAAGTGATATAGCAGATCTGGTGAGCCGCGCAGGACTCGAACCTGCAACCTACTGATTAAGAGTCAGCTGCTCTGCCAAATTGAGCTAGCGGCCCATGGGTCAATAAATATTATACCTGGTTTGGCCAAAAAGGTCAAATTTGAACTTGATTGGGCCTGCGCAGCAGGTCGGGGGGTGCGGGGGGTGTCCCCCCAATATCCCCTCTTCTCGTCGCCGGTGTGGGGCATTGGCCCATTTAGCCCTGCCCTGAGGAGGAAAAGGTGGGGTTGGGGGGTTACCCCTCAAGCTCCCCAGGCTTCGCTGCGCAAGCCCAATTCGAACTTGATTTGACACCCCAGCCAATTTATGGTAGAATTATGTCAAAATATGGCTATGCGAAAAAACGGAGGAGACCATGCCCGTAGAACAACTGCCGCTCTTTGCCTTGACTCAAGAATCGCCTCTGAGCACGGCTATCAATGGCTTTCACGAATACATGATCCTCAAAGGCTTCACGGAGAACACTATCAAAGCCTTCCTCAACGACTTACGCATCTTCACCAGATACCTAAATGACGATCCTCCTCTGAGTCAAATCAATACCGATGTGCTTAATGATTTCCTGACCTACCTGCGCTACTATCGAGGCGTGCCCTGCAAACCAAAGTCTTATGCTCGTCGGGTGACCACCCTGAAAGTGTTTTTCGGTTGGCTGGCTGAGGAAGGTATCCTTCCCAGTGATCCTGCTGCGCGACTGATCCACCAGCCGGTCAGCACCCCTCTACCCCAAATCCTCCACGAAGGCCAGGTGGAGAAACTCCTGCAAGTTACCGAGGGCCTTATGCACGCCGATCAGCCCGATGCCCGCCCCCACTTGCTAGTGACTCTCCTTTTGCACACTGGTATCAAGAAGGGCGAGTGCATGGCCATCCAACTGAACGACATCGTCACCACCGAGCCTGAAGCGCCCTTCCTCTACATTCGCTACAGCAATCCGAAAATGAAGCACAAAGAGCGCAAGCTCCGACTGCCAGGGGATTTTGGCGGGATCCTGGAACAATACGTAGCTCAATACCAGCCCAAGGAGCGGCTCTTCGAATGTACAGCCCGCAATCTGGAGTACGTTCTAGACCATGTGGCTCGGTTGGCTGGTATTGAGAAAATCTCTTTCGAGATTCTGCGCTGGACCTGCGCTGTACGAGACTTCAAAACGGGGATGCCCTCGGAGAAACTGCGCCAGAAGCTGGGTCTCTCCAAAATCAGTTGGCAGGAAACCTCGGAGAAGCTAAAGAAGCTGGCCGCACCACCCCTCTAGACCCAACGGAGCAAGGTCGCAGGGCCGTAGACTCCATTGCTTGTTCCTTGCTCCTTGCTACCTTGCCCTACGTCATCTTAACCACGATGTCACCGATCACATTGGCCGCCTGATCCCCTCGGTCGGCCGCATTGCTCAAGTGGCGATAGATCTCTCTTAGCTTGAGCATATCCATTATGTGATCAATATCCTTGGGCCTGTGGAACAACTCGGCCAGCGCCTCTCTATAGACATGCTCCACCCGGTTCTCCAAAGCTTTGGCCCGCACAGCGTGATCAGTGGCCACGCTGGGGTGATCCTGCAAACGCAGCACCCCCATGTAGATCTCGTGAGCGGCTTCTCGCACCAGTGATACCATTCGTCTGAGATAAGGATTTGGTTCCACCTCCAGAATCACCATCTCGTCCACGGTGCTATTGCCATAATCCAGGATGTCATCAATGGTCAGGGAGAGGGCAAAGATGTCCTCACGATCAATGGGGGTAACAAAAGAACGGTTAAGCTCATCTATGAGGATGCGTCGCACCTCATCGGCTTCCTTCTCCACTCTACCCAGTTTCTTGGCCACCTCCGGATCGTTGGTTTCCATGAAGGCCTCCAGCAATTCCATGCCCTCCACGGTTTTGGCCGCCTGCTCAACGAGCAAACGCATGAACTTGTCTTCACGAGGCTTGAATAAATCTCTAATCCTCATTGGCTTCTCCCCTCTTACAACTAACTACACAAGGTAACGCGCCAGCAGGCAAAACAAAGCCGACAGCAAGCCAGAGGCAGGTATGGTTAACAACCAAGCAACGGCGATATTGCCCGCCACGTTCCACCGCACTCTAGAAACACGCTGAGCCGAGCCCACGCCAAGGATGGCCGAACTCACAACATGCGTAGTGCTCACCGGCCCGCCCAATAAGGCTGCTCCCAGGATGACGCAAGCCGAGGTAACCTGAGCTGCAAACCCGTGCACCGGCCTGATCTTATAGAATTTAGCCCCCAGCGTTCTTATGATCCGCCAGCCTCCAAGAGCCGTCCCTAAGGACATGGCACCAGCAGAAAGAGTGATCACCCACCAGGGAACATTGAATTCCGACAGATACCCTAAGGTCACCAAGGACATAGTGACGATTCCCATGGTCTTCTGGGCATCGTTGGTGCCATGGCTCAGGGCCAGGGCCAGAGAGGTCAGAATCTGCGCCCGTTTGAAGAACCAATTTATCCGAGGCGACGCACCCCTGGCCAGAAAGAGCACCAATCTCATCAACAAATAACCAGCCACCAAACCCAGGATTGGAGATATGAATAGAGCCATTATCACCTTAAGTAATCCCCTCATCTGGATCATAGCGAAACCGAAGTTAACACTCACAGCTCCAATTAGCCCACCCACCAGGGCATGGGACGAACTGGAGGGGATGCCAAAAGCCCAGGTGATGAGGTCCCAAACAATAGCAGCCAGCAGAGCGGCGAAGATAACGCCTATGGTGATGCTGCCAGGATCCACTATATCATGCCCAATGGTGGTGGCCACTGCCACGCCGAAAAGGAAAGGAGCGCAGAAATGAGCTACCGCACTCATGACCAGGGCCCTCCTCGCCGACATAGCCCTGGAAGAGATCATGGTGGCCACAATGCTGCTCGAGTCGTTGAAGCCGTTCATGAAATCGAAGAACAGGGCCACCCCGATGATGGCGATAGCTATGATCGGTAAATTCAACTTTCCTCCTCCTCTTCCAGCCTCACTCTCTCCCCGTTATGCACTTTCTTGAAAACAGTTGGATCACCCTCCACCCGCCCGATGACATTGACCGGGCTGGCCGGGCGGATTTCGTCACCACGGCTGGCTGGTGTGCGACCGAAGAAAATGCAGAAGGCATTGCCCGGAGGCCAATAGCCCAGATCGCCCTTCTCCACCACCTCCTGAGCGTTTTCTTCCTCTAAATACACTGGTATGGAGAAATAAATCTCATCCCCCCAAGTGCTGGCCCGTGCCTCGATAGGCAAAGCATTCCAGATGGCTTTAGCCGTCGCCGTATCGTTCAGTTCCGCGAAAGCAACGACATCGCCGGCGGTGATTTTGATTCTAGGCATTGCACGCTCCTCTCCACATCCTCGATACTGCCCCGGAAGGGGCCGGGTTGCTCCAACTTCAACGAAGTCATGACAGCCGCAAAGCGACAGGCCTCCTCGGGATCGGCCACCAGCCGCCGGCCCAGATAGGCGGCAAAGCAGGTATCGCCTCGACCGGTGCGCCCTCTCACCTCCCTAGGATTAAAAGGGGTCTGATAGAACTCTCCATCCGCATAGACCAACACCCCCTGTGGACGGGTCAGCACGACTTCCTTGGGGCCATAGGCAGCCAACTCTTGCATCGCCAGGTACACATCGGTCTGGCCGGTCAGCACCTCGGCCTCGGCAATGTCCACCTTGAGCACGTCCACCAATGCCAGCCCCTCCCGTTTCTGCGGCCAATCCCGAAACACCAACTCGTCCCCTTCCCGCACGCGGACGAAACCTTGGGCGTCCAGGGCCACCTTACCCTTTGCCGCGAGCACCTTGATCAAGGGGATGTCTACCTCTCCAGCCATGATGGGCCCCACGAGGAAGGTTCTGGCCTGGATGTCCGGCAGATCTTCGATACGAAACGGCCCGGCGAAGCCGAGGGGTTTGCACAGGCGACGGTCCATATCTTCGGTGAAGTAGACGTTCTCTATCCCCGAAGTCTGCTCCGCTGGCTGGGCGAGGATCAAGATGCCCTCGTTCTTCAATTCATCGAGCAGCCCAAAGTCGTCCTGTCTCAAGCGGGTGATGACCGCTACCCTGAGCCCCATGCGTCGCAGGGCGATAGCTCCGTAGTAGACCGAACCGCCGGAGGAGACCCGCTCCTCCCCTCGAACGACGATTTTGTCCTTGGCAAAGTGGCCGATGACAGCGATGTCAACGGTGATCCGTCCTACATCCATTCTACGTCCTTGGTCTTAAAGTCTATCCGTAAACTCAAGCTACCCGGCGACGTCTTCGCCGTCGGGCGGGGCAGGGACGCCCCGCTTGAGCAGTTTTCTTTGTTGGGCGAAGGTCTCCGGCCGAGCCCTCCCGCCTTCGGTCAGAGACCTCGGCGATCAAAGGCTACCGGTACGCCTGCGGTACGTACTCTGGCAGCTTCTTCTCGGCGAAGATAGGCTGCAGGCGGGCAAAG
>CAZRSI010000112.1:0-9095 GCA_964602575.1 uncultured Anaerolineae bacterium | reverse complement strand
CTCCTGTTTCATAACTTCTCCGCCACCCGCTCGCCCAATAGACCCCTAGGGCGTAGAATGAGGATAAGCACCAGGATAAAGAACGCGATGGCGTTCTTCCAGGCATCCGACACAAACCCGGTCGCCAGGGCCTCGATGATGCCCAGCAGCACCCCCCCCAACATCGCTCCTGGGATATTTCCAATGCCTCCCAGAATGGCCGCGATGAAAGCCTTGAGGCCATAGGTCCATCCCATGGTGAAATAAATGCGGCCATAGAAGATGCCAACCATGACACCCCCTGCCGCTCCCAAGGCCGGCCCGATGATGAAAACAAGGGTGATAATCCGGTAGACATCAATGCCCATCAGGCGGGCCGTATCGTGATCCAGGGCGACGGCCCGCATGGCTGTGCCCGCCCGGGTGCGCTGGACAAACAGATACAGGCCAGTCATCAAGAGGAAGGCAAGCACCAGCATGATGATCTGTTCCAAGTAGAGCCTGGCTCCTCCAATAGTCCAAAGAACCTCAGGGAAAATGCCCTTGGGATACACCCGATACCTGGCGCCGTAAGTGAGCATCACAAAGTTCTGCAGGAAGATGGAGGCGCCCAGGGCGGAAACGACAGCCGGCAAACGCCCCGCCCGATACAAGGGCCGATAAGCAGCCCGCTCCAGCGCAATTCCCACCATGGCGACTATGCCCATCACCGCCAAAAGAATCGGCACAAGGGACAGAAGCATGCTGGCTGACAGGCCGGCGCCGAGTGCAATCCCTATCAGCGTGAGGCCAAGATAGGCCCCCAACATGAAGAGGTCGCCGTGGGCGAAGTTTATCAATTTGAGCACGCCGTAGACCATGGTATAGCCCAAAGCGATGAGGGCGTAGAACGACCCGATGGTCAGGCCGTTGATAAACTGTTGTAAAAGTTGTCCCATAAGTTACTCACTTTAGACTGTCATCAAACCACGAAGAGAGGGAGTTCAAAGGGTCTCCCCCTCGAACCCCCTCTCTCGCTCCGCCAGGTCTATTTAACCAACTCGAACTCGCCAGCATCGGTGATGACATAGGCTACGTGAACCGTGCCTTTGCGGTCACCCTTCTCGTCGAAACCGATGATGTTGCCCGTTATGCCGGGATAGTTTGCGAACTCGTTGTGCAGGTACTCGGCCATCTTCGCCGGGTCAGTGGAGTTGGTCTCTTCCATAGCCTTGACGATGACCCGTAGGGCGTCCCCAGCCATGACCCACCAGATGCTGGCTGGTGGTTCGCCGTACTTGGCGACAAAGTCATTGTAGAACTTCTTGGCCACATCGCCGGGGATGTCCTTGGGCAGAGGCTCGGTGGTCACGTAAGTGCCCTTAGCCGCATCCAACCCAGCAATATCGATCATCTCCGGGTTGTTGCAGGCATTGCCCATCACCCAATAGAAATCAGCCCCTAACTCCTTGGACTGTTTCAATAGAAGGCCACCCTGGGGATGGTAGCCGGTGAAGTAGACAGCCTTAGGATTGAGGCCCTTGATCTTGGTCAGGATGGGTTTGAAGTCAGTATCCTCAGGGTTGATGGCGTCAATCAGCAGCGAATTGCCGCCCGCCTCCTTATAATACTTCTCAGCCCACTCGGCCAGACCCTTGGCGTAGGTGGAGTTGTCGTGGAGGAAGACCGCCGTATCGGCGCCTAGCTTCTCCAGCATGAACTTGGCTGCGAACAGGCCCTGCCTATCGTCCAGGAAACAGACGCGGAAGAAGCGCTGGAAACCTTTCTGCGATAGCCGGGTGGCCGTCGAAGAGGGAGTGATCTGCAAGATGCCGGCCTCGTTGTAGATCTCCGAAGCGGGTTCGGTACAGGTGGAGCTGTAGCTGCCCACCACCGCCTTGACCCCAGCCGATACCAACTGATTGGCGCACTTAGACGACTCATCGGGCTTGCCCATATCGTCGCACTTGACGATCTCGATCTTGCGCCCTCCTAGGATACCCTTCTCGTTGATCTGTTCTACCACCAGATCAATGACCTTGACGAAGCCCTCGCCCTCATAGGCGTACTCGCCGGTGATGGGGGCCTGCAGGCCTATTTTGATGGGCTCCTTGGCCGCGGGCTTGCAACCAACTGCTATAGAGAGCATCAGCAACAGGGTAATCGAAATCAATAGCTTCTTAGACATGATTCGCTCCTCCTTTGTTTCTTGGCGGACTCCTGTGTTGAAGAGCCAGCCTATTACCCTCCGCTGCCCAATGGGCGAGGAGGCCAAACCGACGGAACCGATTACAGCATTCTTTTGGCTTTTGCATCACCCCTTTCATAGATAACATATTTTACATTATAACATGGAAATGCCCAGAAGTCAAAACACCAAGACCTACTTCAGCTTCTCCTCCCTGCCAAAGTCCCTATACGGGCTCAATTCCTCCAATGTCTCTTCATCCTCCGGGGTCAGTTCTCCCTGCACCATGCGGCTCAATAGAGCACCCACCCCTGGCCCCAGCATATAGCCTTGCCCACACATGCCAACAGCATAGATGTACCCTTTCAGTTCCCGCGCCCGTCCAATGATGGGGGAGCCATCAGGTGTCATGGGATAGAGCCCTCGCCAAGTGCGACGTACCCGGATATTAACCAGCTTGGGCATCAAGCATACCATCCTTGGCGCGATCATGGGCAGGAATTCCGAGGTCTCCCGACGATCGGTGCCTACAATAGGTGGCTCCGGCGTGATGCAGAATAGAAGCGCGCCCGTCCCATGTTGATAGAAATAGTAGTTCTTAGAGCCTTTGGCGGGACGAATGTCCACAATCATCGGTTTCAGAAAGCGCGCCACCGGTTCGGTGATGCCCGCTTCATGGCTGTCTGGTACCACTGGCACGTCCAACCCGCACATCTGGGCCACTGCTCGCGCCCAAGGGCCTGCCGCGTTGATCACCGTCTCCGTGGCATAGCCTCCTTTGTCAGTGCGGACTCCGACCACCTTTCCCCGACGACGAATTATCCCCGTAACCCGCTCGCGGAAACGAAACTCGGCTCCCAGCTCTTTCGCATGAGTGTAGAATGCATGAGCAGTCAGCAAAGGCGATGCAGAGCCATCCCCAGGCGAATAGGTCCCACCAATGAGGCCCTCGGGCCACAAATCTGGGACTACCTCCAACAAATCATCTCGATCCAACCAGTAGATGTCCAGACCATAAGCCTGCTGAATCTTCAGCAAATCCTTGAGGATACGCGCCTCCTGCTCCCGATAGGCCACAAAACAGTAACCACCCTGGTACCACTCGATGTTATCCCCGTAGGCTTCCTTCCAGCTGGAGAATATCCGAAGGGACTCGAGGCATAGGCGAATCTTCGCTGGGGCTGAGTGGGTGGCGCGGATACCACCGATAGCTGCCTTGTTGGAGCCCTGGCCGGGGCTGGCAAACTGATCAATAACCAAAGGTTTCAGCCCCGCCCTGGCCATGAAAAACGCCGTCGGCAACCCCACACTCCCCGCACCAATGATGATAACGTCGTAAACCTGTGTGGTCATGTCTACCTCCATTAGGTAGGACAAGTTAGCAACTTGTCCTACAGTCCGCCCTCGTGGGCGTCTGTGGCATGGGTGACCGGCATTTCCTCGGCCAATTCCTCCCCCGCAGCGACGCCCGCAAAGGCACCCAGCGGCACTTCCATGAACAGCGGACGCTGCGTAGTCTCTATCACTTCGTCGGGCGAAATGCCTTCTTGACGGAAGAGACGCTTGATCAAATTGGTACATGTCTTGCCACCACAGGCTCCCATTCCGGCCCGGGTCACCGCCTTGAGGTGGTTCATATCCCGCACACCAGCACGGATAAGCGCCCGGATCTCCCCTGCCGTCACCCGCTCACAACGGCAGATGATCTCATCATCGGAAATGCGTTCAGTGACCTGGTCCAGCGGTTCAGTTATCCAAGGGTCTTGTACCCGGATGCCCGCGATGCGCTTGGCGATTTCACGAGGCGCTTTCACCTGCACCAACAAGGTCTGACCGGCAAACCTGGTTTTTCGCACCCTCACCACCCTCACGTTACCCAACACTTTCCCCTCGGTGTCCAGCACCGTCACGGTGTCTCCCTCACCAATGGTCTCCTCGGGAAACTCGTAGGGGATGGTCACCGTGGGATACTCGGCGTCCTCTCGATAGTCCACCATCGTAATGGCCAATCCAGGGCAGATGGCAACACATCGCTCGCAACCGATACAGCCCTCGCCAATGTACTCTGGCAGACCGCGGATATCATCGCCCTCGATGATGATACAGCCCTTCGGACAGACGGAAGTGCAGGGATTGCACGGGATCTCCTGAGCACAGTGAAGCACCGGAAAGACACCTTCCTCTTTCTCAGGGATATCCTCAGTAACCACCGCGCCAGGCCGCGATTTGAGGATCTCGGCAGTACGATACCACTCCGGCGGCACCTCCCCCACATCGCGCCCCAAGGCCTTGGCGATTTCCAGCCCACGGATACGCCCCGTGAACATCGCCGCCGATGCCTCGGCGATCTCCTCGGCGTCTCCCGCCGCGTAGACCGGCAGGCCAAACTCTTTCGCCTTGCGGTAAAACTCGTCTACCGGATCCAGACCCACGGCCACAAGCACTGTGTCACACGCAAAAGTCTTCTCCGTGCCGGGGATGGGCTGCCAGTTCCCATCTATCTGGGCGATGGTGACCGATTCAACCTGATCTGTGCCGTTGGCGCTGAGGATAGTATGGGAAGTATAGATGGGCACGCCCAGGCGAGCCAGCTTGTCCTTGTGGACCTTGTAGCCGGAGCACTCGGGCAAGGCCTCGCACAGCCCCACCACCTGGATGCCGGCCTGAAGTGCGTGATAGCCAGCGATTAGCCCCACGTTTCCCCCGCCAACGATGAACAAGCGATCAGAGGATTTCACAAGATCCCGATTGACCAGTGTCTGGAAAGCTCCAGCGCCGTAGACCCCTGGCAGGGTGTTCCCCTTGAAGGCCAACGACTTCTCCCGCGCGCCTGTAGCTACCAACAGGATATGGGGGCGAACCAGAACGTAGTGCCCTTCCCGCAGAAGCCCTACCTTCCGGTCGGAGTAGACAGCTAGCGCCGTGGTATTGAGCCACACCTGAACGTTCTCGTACTTGCTCACCTCCTGCTCCAGCTTCCTGGCGATGTCAATGCCCCGCGTCCCAGCGTAACAGGCCTCGATAGAGCCAAAAAACTTGTGCGTTTGGAGAACCAGCTTGCCGCCCAGGCGGTGCTTGTCGTCCACGATTAGCGTGCGCACGCCCGCCTTGCCCAGTTCGATAGCCGCCGAAAGCCCCGCCGGCCCGCCGCCAATAATCAAACATTCGACCTCGCTGACGGGAACCTCGCGCATCTCGGACACTGTTTCCACGTCGGGCAACACTGGCTTTCCATCCATCGGCTCCACCCGCATTCCCGGCTCCACCAGAGTCATGCAAGCCTTGACAGGCAAGCCATTGGCCACTACCAAGCACTGCGCACACTGACCATTGGCGCAGAAAATGCCCTGGGGTGCGCCATCCTTGGGGTGATGTCCAAAGATACGCACCCCATTAGCGAACAGGGCCGAAGCGATGGTCTCTCCTTCACATGCCACCATCGTTCGGCCCTGCCAGGTAAACTCAAACGTGGGTCGCTCTTCTACAGCGAGAATAGGATGCTCACGAATGCGATAGTCTGCCATGCCCACTCCTTCCTCTAATGTAACTTTCCTGGGATGCTAATTCACAACACCCGTAGTAACCGTTCACCTGCTCCCGCTGGACCCTTCGACTTCACTCAGGACAAGCCTTAATACAGCGGGCTGAGCGCTTGTTTTGACTCTGGCCAGGTGCATGTTTCACATCTTTCAGCACTGGTCGCTGCCGTTGGAGCGGCGGGCTAAGGTCCGCCGCGAGTATGAAAGGTGAATAGATACCAGCCGTAAAGCTAAACAACACGTTTTTCCCCCATCGCTTCCCCGGCCCTGAACCTCTCCAGGCGGAAAGGTTCGAGGTCGAAGTCTGTCTGGCCGCTGGTAATGAGGTCGGCCAGGATCCGGCCCACAGCGGGCGATTGCTGGAAACCATGACCACTGAAGCCCACGGCACAGTAGAATCCCTCCACTCCGCCGATGTCTTTGCCGATGATGGGGTTGTCGTCGGGGGTGATGGCGTAGAGACCACCCCAACCCCGCATGAAGTCCGCTCGATCGAGGGCGGGTACACGATGAGCAGCCTTTTCTGCCACTTTAACCAGGAATTCCAGATCGAAATGGGTGTTGAAGCTGGGAGGTTCCTCGTGATCGGTCATGCCCATCAGTATGCTCGCTCCCTCCCGCCGGAAGTAGAAGCTGGGAGCAAAGTCAATGATCATGGGTATTTGCTTGGGCAGCTCATAGAACGGAGCGGTAACGAAGACTTGGCGACGATAGGGCTGCACTGGCAACTCCACCCCTGCCATGCGCCCCACCTGGGCCGCCCAGGGCCCGGCCACGTTGACCACCGCCGGTGTCGCGATCTCTCCCTTGTTGGTCACCACTGCCCTCACCCTCCCCCCGCTCACCTTAATATCCAAGGCCTCTGTCTCCTCGCGAATGCTCACTCCCAAGCGTCTAGCCTGTTTGGCGAAGCCCATGGCCACACTGTAGGGATCAGCGTAACCATCGCGAGGGCAGAAAGTGCCGCCTAGAACATCTTCCAGGTAAAGGTATGGAGCCATCTCGTGAATTTCCTCTGGCGAGAGCAAGCGAACTGGCACGCCTAGGCTCTGTTGAACAGCCACACTGGCCTGGAACTCGGCCCGGTCCTGAGGTTCTGTAGCCAGGAACAGGTAGCCATACTGTCGAAAATCTATCTCCGTATCGAACTCCTCGGCAAAGTGTTCGAAATAACGAAGGCTCTCCATGGACAAGCGGATATTGGCTTCCATGGAGAACTGGAGACGAATGCCGCCAGCCGACAGCCCTGTGGATCCGGAAGCCAGGGTTTTCCTTTCCACTAGCACCACATCTCTGCAGCCCACCTTAGCCAGATGATAGGCGGTGCTGGTTCCCATGACTCCACCGCCGATGATTACTACATCTGCTTTTTCCATCATTCCCCTTCTAGGGTGAATTCCCAGGCGCACCAGTATTCATCGGGATGCGGATCAGGCGGGCAGGCGATGCAACGGGTTCGGAAGCGAGGGTCGATGGTGCGGGCGAAGTTGGCGTATTCCACCAGGCCCACTGGTTTGCAGGGGAAGTCTGGCCGGCCGTCCCGCTGGCGCGCCGCCTGAACCCGGCATGTGTTCATCCGAAACACAATGGTGTGATCGTCTACGTCGAGGATCTCCTGCTCGTTCAGGAGAGCGTAGAGGCGATACTGCAGCGCCTCTTTAAGAGCAGGGATCCCACCTCCGGGTTCGATCCCCCGGAGTTTCATGATGCGCCTGGCCTCGATGACCGTGAATCTCTCCCAGGCTTTGGCATCCAGCTCGATGGCCTTCTCCATGCCAAAAGCCTCTTCAACGGCCAGAAACCAAAGTCCATCGTGAGCCAGCCAGTTCTTGGCCGCGTTCTCCAGCCAGGCTATCAGCTCTTCCTTGGATAACTGCAGCAACAGATCGCGATGATTCATAGATCCTCCTCGCAACTTCTCTCGAAACGCCTTCTCCAGCACCACCCCCGTCATGGCCTCGATCTCTGCTCGCGTCTCCGCCTGATAGCGGTGGCTGTTTGGATCGCAACAGCCACGAAAGGGTGTGAAAAGTGCGAAAGCTCCTTCGTGTGTTTCGTGTCGTGTGTTTCGTGATCCGCCTCTCTCACAACTCCCCTCGAAACGCCATCTCCAGCACTGCCCCGGTCATCGCCTCGATCTCTTTCTGTGTCTCCCCCTGATAGCGGCGGATGGCCTCCACCTTGGCCTGCACGGCGTCGAGGTATTCGACGATGCGGCGCTGTTCGTCTATAGGTGGAAGGGGAACTCTGACCTTCTTCAAGTTCGTGGCGTTCACGTTCGGCTGGGCACCGCCGATCTTCCACTGGTTTAACTGAGTCCAATAGGTCGGTGAATGCAGAAAGTAGAACAGGAAGCGCGGAAAGACTTTTGCCTTATCCAAGCGGAAACGAATTAGGTATGAGGCAAAGACAGCCCTGCCTTCCAGCGAGCATAGATATGCTTTGCCCGCTGTTGCCCCACTGCGGGCAATCAGAATGTCATCTTGCTGAACACGGAATCTATTATAGAGGTTATCATTGATTTGGACATAGTGCGGCTCGTCAAGCCGCAGGTTGCCATCCTCGTCTATGTCGGTGATTCGGATGAATAGTATGCCTTCAATGTGAGGAGAGGCTTTGGCAGTAAGGCCATAGCGGACGTGGATGCTGAGGCCCCCAAGGGTTTCCACCTCCCACCCCCTCTCCTCCGCCTCCTCAAACACCTTCGCCAGCGCCGTAGGTAGGATTGCCGTTGCTTCCTCCGCAGCCTCGGCACGCAGGCGGCGGGCGGCGTCAATCCGCTCCATTAGCTCCTCGATGCGGGCCACAATGCGGCGCTGCTCGGGGAGAGGGGGAAGGGGAACGAGGTGCTCTGCAAGTGTGGATTTGGAAATCTGCTTGAATGTCGAACCTGTGCCCTTTGCTTTCAGCTCAGCGTGCTGGGAGCGCAGGTAGTGGAACAGAAATCTCGGCTCAATGCCTTGCTTTGCTGTCAGTCCTGCAACGCCACGCCCAAGGCAGTATTCTCGGTCGGCCCAATTCAAGTCGCCAATGGTGGCTCTGACACAAATAATGATGTCACCTTTCTGCGCGACTTTTGATGACTGTGAAGTCCATTTTGATGGCGATGGATAGAGTTCACCAAGATCGGAAGCTCCGCCAACAAGAGGCAGTCCAACGCCCTCTTGATTGTAGCTGCTTCCAGGGGGTGATTGCCCCATGTTGATGTGAGCTACCTCAGCGAGCCGCCTCACTGCCCACCCCTCCGGCAACTCATCCCATGCCATTCTCGCCTCCAGCCAGCGCCTCGCGCACGTAGTCCTCAACCGTTTCCGGCGGGGAGAGATGGCGGATGTTGTCTGGATTATCGCGGTCGAAGGCCCAGTTGTCGGGGTTATGGCGGATGTAGCGGCGGATGGCCTGCAATTCGT
>CAZRSI010000111.1:0-9187 GCA_964602575.1 uncultured Anaerolineae bacterium | reverse complement strand
TGGTTGGCAGAACACGCTCACAAGGCTGTGGATACCTGGTACGGCAATGTGCGCCTGGCCATTTACGCCGTACCCACCACCTTGCCACAGGAGATTCGGAACCCCCTCGACGTAGAACTGGGCGACGAGATCGCTCTCCTGGGTTACAATCTCCTCACCTACGAGGTGGAAGCCGGCGACATCCTTCCCCTCACCCTTTTCTGGCAAGCCCGGGCCCAACCCGAAGAGCGCTACAAGGTTTTTATCCACGTCCTGGACGAAGTCGGGCACATTGTCGGTCAGCACGACGGTGAGCCCGGCGATGGGATGCGCATCACAACCATCTGGCAGCCCGGGGAGACCATTGCTGACAACTACGGCATCCTTATCCGGCCAGGCACACCTCCTGGTCAACATCAAATTGTGGTGGGCATGTACAATGCCACCTCGGGTCAGCGATTGTCCGTCACCGAGGGCGGCCAGGCCCAAGGCGATCACCTTCTCCTGGATTCGATCGAGGTCCTGCGCCCCTCCAAACCGCCCTCCCTGGCCGCTCTGAAGATGCAACACCAGGTAGGCATTCAGTACGATGACTTGATCCTGCTGGGGTACAACCTGTACAAACTGGGCTACGAGCACCAGCTAAACGAGCCTATCCACCCCGGCGACGTCGTTCACCTGGACCTCTACTGGCGGGCCTTCCGTGTGCCGCAGGACGATTGGCAATTGACTTTGCAACTGATAGACAACAGGGGAAATATTTGGGCCAGCCAACAAGCCAGGCCGGCCAGCGTGGACTATCCGACCACCGAGTGGGAACTTGGGGAGATCGTGCGGGGGCAATACGACATCTTCATTCCGCCGGATGCTCCTAAGGGGCGCTACCGTTTGAGAGGGCAACTGGCCCGGCTGTCTGGCGGCCAGGTCCCAAAGGCACCCTGGGTTTCACACCGGTTCTTAGTCCAGTAGAGACCCCGTTCAACGTTATTGCTAACGGGACACAAAAGCGTTGCCCTTCAGGTAAAAGCGCCAGGGGACGCTCCTGGCTAACTCATCGGCCTTGATGCCGATTCGCGGACTGGTGGCGATTTCCTCCTCGGTCATCCGTTGCCCCTTTTCAATGAAGAGCGTTTCACTGGTGCAAAGGTCCACCCCATTGAAACTTCTGTTGATAGCCAGGGCCTGGCAGAGCTTGGCGGGTCCGTTGGTCAGCTCCCCATCGGGTTTGCCAAGGCGATGGTGGCGCATGATCTCCAAGCCCTCCAGCGGCTCGATGGCGCGGACCAGCACCGCGGCGGGGAAGCCTTCCTCCTCAGTCACCACGTTGAGGCAGTGGTGCATGCCGTAAATAAAGTAGACGTAGGCGTGGCCTGGAGGGCCATACATCACCTCATTACGTGGCGTGCGCCCACAGGCAGCGTGGCAAGCCGCATCGTCCTCGCCGATGTAGGCCTCCACTTCCACGATGAGGCCCGAAAGGCGTTGGCCATCCACAATACGCACCAGCCGCTGGCCCAGCAATTCCCGCGCCACCGTCAGGGTGCTCCTTCGGTAGAAATCCCGCTTCAGCCTGCTCATCAGTCCTCCGTGTACCTCAGTCCATGTATGGGCTCCGCGGCCACCTGGTCAACTGTTTATATTATACCATACACCCACTTGATAGAAGCAATATGCAACGGAGTTGGTGACCTCAGGTCAGGTAGATGAAGCTTTCAGCTTTAGCGGGGGAAATGCACCACGCCGGCCCTACCTATGCCTCAGACTTCTGCGTGTTCAACGATGCTGCCGTCCAAGACGTTCGCTCAACTTGTCCAGCATATCCGCCGTCATAGCCACCAAATCGTAGCTTGGCTCCCAGCCCCACTCCTCACGGGCTGCGCTGTCGTCAATGGTTCTGGGCCAGGAATCGGCGATGGCCTGCCTAAAGTCGGGCTTGTATTCGCAAACGAACTCAGGGATATGCTTCTTGATCTCCGCTACCAGTTCAGCGGGGGAGAAACTCATGGCTGCCACATTGAAATCGGCGTGATGCTTGAGCTGGGAGAGGTCAGCCTCCATCAGCTCAATGGCAGCTTTCAGGCAGTCGGGCATGTACATCATAGGTAGCACCGTGTCTTCTCTAAGAAAACAGGTGTACCGCTTGTGTTTGATGGCTTCGTAGAAAATCTCCACCGCGTAGTCGGTGGTACCACCCCCTGGAAGGGTCTCGCTGCTAATGATGCCGGGATAGCGCACCCCGCGCACGTCCAGGCCGAAGCGCTTGAAGTAATAGTTGCAGAGCAGTTCGCCAGCCACTTTGGTAAGTCCGTACATGGTGGTAGGACGCATGACCGTCTCTTGGGGAGTGTTGTCACGAGGGGTCTCCGGGCCGAAGGCGGCGATGGAACTGGGCCAGAAGACCCGCACCATCTTGTATTCCCTGGCGATTTCGAGGACGTTGTAAAGGCCGTTCATGTTCACGTTCCAGGCAAGCTGAGGTTTCTCCTCGCCCACGGCCGACAGGATAGAGGCCAGATGGTAGATCGTATCAACGTTGTACTTCCTCACCACCTCCTCGACCGTCTCCCTCCTGGTGACGTCAATAAACTCGAAGGGACCTGAAGTGCGCAGCTTCTCGCTGGGTTTCGTTCTGTGCCCGGCGGCCACGACGTTCTCGTTGCCGTACCTCTGGCGGAGTTCCATTGTTAATTCGGAGCCGATCTGACCACAGGCACCGGTCACAAGAATCCTTCTCATATCACTCCTTGATACTATAACACCTCCGTTGGTGTAATTGCTTGCCTTGGCTATCTAGACAATGCCCCTGTTTCCCAACGATCCATGTACAGAGGGAATCTTAGGCAAAGCTCTCTCACCCTACATCGAGCTTCCTGCAGTATCTTCTCATCGCTCGGATGGGAAAGGACGGCATCAATGATGTCGGCGGTCTCCTCCATTTCCGGTTCACGGAATCCCCTGGTAGTCACGGCCGAGCTTCCAAGGCGTATGCCACTGGTGACAGTGGGGCCAAGGGGGTCGAAGGGGATCCTGTTCATGTTGGTCACGACGCCCGCCTGCTCCAGTACCTCCTGGGCTTGCTTGCCGGTCACCCCCTTGGATCTTAAGTCCACCAGCACGATGTGGCTATCCGTCCCGCCAGAGACGATGCGGTAACCGCGCTCCTGAAGCGCTCTGGCCAGCGCTCTGGCGTTAGCCACCACCTGGTGGGCGTAATCGCGAAACTCCTGGGTCATGGCCAGGCGGAAGGTCACGGCCTTCCCCGCCATGAGGTGCACGTGCATCGAGCCCTGCACCCCAGGGAAGACGGCGGCATCAACCTGGTCGGCGAATTCCTTCCGGCAGAGGATGATCCCGCCACGGGAACCACGGAACGTTTTATAAGTGGTGAAAGTAACGAAATCGGCGTAGGGTACCGGGGAGGGATACGCTCCACCAGCTATCAGCCCGGCGTAGTGAGCCACATCAGCCAGGAGATAGGCGCCAACCTCATCTGCGATCTCGCGGAATTTGGCGAAGTTAATAGCCATGGGATAAGCACTGCCCCCGCAGACGATCATCTTAGGCCGCCCTTTGGAAGCAATGGCCATTACCTCATCATAGTCAATCAATTCTGAATCAGGGTCCACTCCATAGAACGAAGCCTGGTAAAACCTCCCGCTGAAGGAAGCTGGGGAGCCATGGGAAAGATGCCCCCCAGTAGCCAAATCCATTCCCAGGATGCGATCTCCGGGCTGCAGGGCAGCGAAATAGACTGCCATGTTAGCGCTTACCCCGGAGTGAGGTTGCACATTGGCATGCTCCGCCCCGAAGAGCTCCTTCGCGCGCTCGACAGCCAGGTTCTCGATGACATCCACGTATCTGTGGCCACCGTGATAGCGCTTGCCGGGATACCCTTCCAGGGTCTTGTGGGCGAAGATGCTGCCCTGCACTTCCAAAACTGCCCGGCTGGCGAAGTTCGTCGCTGCCACAAGCTCGATAGTGAGGGCCTGGCGCGCTAACTCGTTTTTCAAGGCCGCAGCGATTTCGGGATCTGCGATTTCTAGTTCATTCATTGTATCACTCCACCCCCAGGTATGCCTTCCTCACATCGTCGTTGTGGACTAGTTCCTGCCCGGTCCCCTCCAGGACTATTTTGCCCGTCTCCAGGACATACCCATAATCCGCGATGCGAAGGGCAGCGCGGGCGTTCTGCTCAACCAACAGGATCGTTGTCCCCTCGTCGTGCAGTCGCCTGATGGTTTTGAAGACCTCCTTCACCAGGAAAGGGGCCAGCCCCAGGGATGGTTCGTCCATCAGCAACAGCCTGGGTCTGGACATCAAAGCCCGGCCTATCGCCAGCATCTGCTGTTCCCCACCAGAGAGGGTGCCCGCGCTCTGCGAGGCTCTCTCCTTGAGTATCGGAAAGAGCCCGCAGATCCACTCCAAATCCTTTTGCACACCCTCGGCGTCCCGTCTGATGTGGGCTCCCAACAGCAAATTCTCTGTCACCGTCAGCTCGGGGAAGATCCTTCTCCCCTCGGGGACCATGGCTATCCCCCTCCCGACGATCTTATAGGCCGGCAATCCCGTAATGTCCTGACCCTCAAAGATTATCTGCCCCTCCCGCGGCCTAACGATGCCGGAGATAGTCCGCAGGGTGGTGCTCTTGCCAGCCCCATTGGCCCCGATGAGGGTCACTATTTTCCCCTCTCCAACCTCGAGGGAGATGCCCTTGAGAGCGTGGATGCCGCCATAGTAAACGTGGAGGTTCTTGATATTAAGCATCTTCGTCTTCCTCCACACCCAGATAGGCTTCTATAACCCTGGGATCGTTCTGGATCTCATCGGGGGTCCCGTGAGCAATGGTGACCCCGTGGTCTAGCACTAAGATCCTGGGGCATATCCCCATGATCAATCTCATGTGGTGCTCGACCAGGAATACGGTCAGATTGAATTCCTCCATGATCCTGAGGATGAAATCCATTAACTCGCGGATTTCCTCAGGATTCATGCCGGCCGCCGGCTCATCGAGGAGGAGCAACTTCGGCCTAGTGGCCAAGGCGCGCGCTATCTCCAACTTCCTCTGCAGCCCGTAAGGCAACCCTCCCGCTTCTTCCTGAGCGACATCGGCTAAACCTACTCTCTCCAGCAACCTCACCGACTCCCGATCTATCTCCTCCTCTTCCCTCTTATATCCCGGCAGGCCGAAGGCAGCAGCAAATGGCGATGACCGCAATCGTAGGTGGTGGCCGACCTTAACGTTGTCGAGAACGCTGAGTTCGGAGAACAAGCGGATGTTTTGAAACGTCCTGGCAATGCCTAAAGCGGTTATCTTATCCGGCCTCATCCCGGTTATATCCTTTCCGTCAAAGTAGATCCGACCTTCAGTCGGTTTGTACAGACCGGTTATCACGTTGAAAATCGTGGTCTTACCCGAGCCGTTAGGGCCGATGAGCCCCACCAGCTCCCCCTCCTCCATCTCAACGTTGAAATTGGCAACGGCGATAAGCCCTCCGAAATGTTTAGATAACTTATCAACCTTCAGGATCGTCATTCCCCTTGCTCCATTCTCCTTCTCTTAAATATTGGCCACAGCTTCGAGAACAGCCATTGCCATGAGAACTCATTGGATCCCATTAGCCCTCTCCGGTAGAAGAGGATGACCACTAAGAATATGATGGAAAATAGCACCATCCTCATCCCTGGGCGTCCTGGAATGGTTAGACTTCCGAAAGTCATAGGCTGGTCAATGGGCCTCAATAGCTCGAACAGGCTGACATAGATGGTCGAAGCCAGGATATTCCCGGTTATGCTCCCCACCCCACCCAGCACCACAACAGTCAACACCTGGTAGGATAGGAGGAAGCTGAAGAGGTTCGGGTCAATGGTGCTTATCAGATTGGCGAAGAGCCCCCCGCCCAAGCCAGTGAACATGGCAGCAATAACAAAGGCCATGAGCTTATGGCGGAAGACGCTAATCCCGGTGGTCTCGGCGGCGATCTCATCCTCTCGTATAGCTTTGAAGGCCCTACCATAGCTGCTGTTTCCCAGCATCCAGACGATGAAGATGGTGAATATGGCACATCCCCAGCTCCAGAAGAGGTTTGTATATTCGGGGATCCCCTTTAGGCCCAGTGAGCCATTGGTTATGGACTGCAAATTCATGTTGATGACCCTGATTACCTCAGCGAAGCCCAGGGTCACAAGAGCCATGTAGTCGCCGTGGAGCTGAAGGGAGGGGATGCCAATCAGAATGCCAAAGACTCCGGCCAAAAGAGCCCCCAAGATCAACGAGGGCAAGAATGGCCATTGAATGTTGCTTAGAGGCCAGATACAGGGAGAAAGGAAATAACTCTGCTCTTTCTGAGCCGGTGACAGGGTCAACAGCGCTGTAACGTAGGCCCCGATGGCGATAAAACCCGCGTGCCCAAGGGAAAACTGCCCTGTGTAGCCGAAAATCAGGTTGAATGTCACAGCCCAGATAATATTGATAGCGATGAGATTCAAAATCCTGCGTAGGTAGGGATCCAGATTCGCCTCAGCCCACCACAGGAACAGAAAAAACACTAATATGCTTATTATGGTCAGGATTCGTGGAATCTGCTTTCTCATGATGTCACGCTTTCTCCTCCACCACTTTGCCGAGCAAGCCCGTGGGCTTCAAAAGGAGGATCAGGATCAAAGCCAAATAGGCGAAGGCGTATTTGAACCCCGCCAGTTCCGGGAAGAAGGCGACGATCATGATCTCGCCCACTCCAAGGAGAAAACCGCCTAACATGGCTCCAGGGATGCTTCCAATACCTCCCACGACGGCAGCGATAAAGCATTTCAGTCCGGGGATTACCCCCATCAGAGGCAACAGTTGGGGGAATTTCATGCCCCACATAATTGACCCCGCCGCTGCCAAGATGGAGCCGATGGCAAAGGTCAGGGAGATGACCTGGTTGACATTGATTCCCATGAGCCTGGCAACCTCGAAATCCCAGGCCACTGCCCTCATAGCCCGCCCCGTCTTTGTCCTGTAGACTAGATAGAACACACCCACCAGTAAGACACAGGAGATCGCAATGATGAAGAAAGTAAGGCTGAGGATGCGAACCCCCTTGAAGTTCCACTCTTGGGCGAAAAGCGGTGGACGAGGGAAGGCCTTCGGCCTCCCTCCGAAAACAACGATGCCCACGTTCTCCAAGAGGAGGGAGACCCCGATGGCAGAGATGAGAGTCGAAATCCGAGGTGCTTCCCTGAGAGGACGATAAGCGACCCTCTCCACCGCCATTCCCAGGATAGCCGCCAAAGGTATTGTCAGCACGAAGGACATATACCAGGGCAAGGCGAAAAGGGAAATGCCATAGAAAGCCATATAAGCGCTCATCATGAAGATATCGCCATGGGCGAAGTTGATGAGCCTCAGTATGCCATAAACCATGGTATAGCCGATGGCGATTAGTGCATACAGACCTCCCAGGGAGATGCCATTGGCTAGGTGTTGCAGGAACATATTAAAATCCATATCTTACTCCGCAAAAATTGGGAGGAGAAGAGTTGACTCTTCTCCTCCCAATTTACAGGTATGGGGCCTAGAAAGGCTCTATGGTGGTCAGGAACTCAAACTTTCCGTTCTTAACCGTCTTGATGACGGCGCTCTTCACAGCATCGCCGTTTTCATCCAGTGTTATCCAGCCCGTGACCCCCTCGAATTTCTCCGTTGCATATAGCGCGTCGGCTATAGCGTCGCCATCAACAGAGCCTGCTCGTTCGATGGCATCAAGGAGAAGCATGTAGGCATCAAAGCCCAGGGCAGCGAAAGCATCCGGCTCCCTGCCGTATTCCGCCTTGAAAGCCTCTACGAACTTAGCGGAAGCGGGGGTGATGGCGCCCTTAGGATGGTAGTGGGTGCTGAAGGCCACGCCTTCCACCGCTGCCCCCCCGATTTCGATCAACTCTGGGGCATCCCAGGCATCTCCGCCCAACAGCGCACCCTCGTAGCCAAGCTCTCTGGCCTGCTTACAGAGCATGGCGGCCTCGCCATAGTACCCCGATGAGAAGATCACATCCGGGTTCTTGCCTATAGCGTAGGTCAACTGAGCGGTGAAGTCCGTGTCCCCCGTCTGATAGGAGGTAAAAGCGACAATGCTCTTGGGGTCTCCGGTCAGCTCGATGAAGGTGTCCCTGAAGAAGGCAGACAGGCCGACCGAGTAGTCCTGGGCGACGTCCTGGATGATGGCCGCAGTTTTGGCTCCTAACTCTTCCACGGCATACTTGGCCATCACTGCCCCCTGGAAGGGGTCTATAAAGCAAGCCCTGACGTAGAATCTCTTGCCCTTAGTGACCAGGGGGTTGGTGGGCGAGCAACCGACCACAGGGACGTGGGCCTTCTCAGCCACCTCCCCGCCAGCCATAGAGAGGGAGCTGCCGTAGCTGCCAACCACGCCGACGACCTTCTCGGCCTCGATCAGGCGAGCCATAGCGGTGGCTGCCTCGGTCTTGTCGCTCTTGTTGTCCACCAGGACCAACTCTACCGGTCTCCCCAGAACCTCGGACTTCAGCTTATTGGCCAGCTTGACGCCATCCCAGGTCATCTGCCCACCAGCAGCCATAGCGCCGGTCATCGGCTCATAGCAGCCGATCTTGATCACGTCTGGCAATGGCGCTGGAGGTATCGGCGTAGGCGTGACCACCTTTTCCACGACCTTCTCCTTCTCGACCACCACGGTCTCGATCACCGGCTTCTCGACCACCACCTCCTTCTCAACCACCTGAGGGGTGGGCGCTGCACAGGCCGAGAACAATAAAGTGACGATCATAAAAGTGACAGAGATCGCCCTTTTCTTATTCCTAGTCATCTTTTCCTCCTCCTTCATTGAAGTGATGTGGAAGGGCACAATCCCTCCCTAATTGTGGACCTCATAGTACCACCTTCCGATCTTCGAGTTGGCGCTTACTTTCTGCTCCCACCTCCTTTCCTGCCCATCCAGGCCTTGCAGAGGATTCTATGGAACCGAACTGCCAGGGCCTTTACAAGGCCAGTTACTGTCGAACACACGTGCCAGGCAATGTGAAAACTTTGACTATTTAAAGTTACCATTATTGTATACAGTTGCTTTTTTTTGTCAAATCAACGGGGGGTTAGCAGAGTTTGCGATTGCCCTAGGACTCATCTCCATTAGACTTGACAAGCAGGCCGGATACGTTGCGGGCTTTGTCTGACAACTGAAGATGTAGTATAATC
>CAZRSI010000110.1:0-9209 GCA_964602575.1 uncultured Anaerolineae bacterium | reverse complement strand
CAGTCGGTGACCTCATCCCTCGAACTCGACCAGGTACTGACCGAGATTGTCTCCCTGGCCAGGGAGGTGTCAGGCGCGGATTACGTGAGCGTGGCGCTGATGGACGAGGCAGGCCACATGAGCCAGAGCATCGAGGATGTACAGGGAGTGCCAAGCCTGGAACTCCGCATTCGAGACAAGGGCTTCACTAGTTGGATCGTCCGCTCGCGTCAGGCGATAATCGTAGACGAAATCGGCGAGGATGGCACGGTAAGCCCAGACTTGGGCGAAGGCGCGCCGCGCACTGCCAATCCACACCTTGTGAAAGCTGGCATCAAGTCGGTCGTCGGCCTGCCCCTACTGGCCAAAGATCGCCTCCTGGGCGTGCTTTACCTGCACAGCCTGCGCCCTCGCGCCTTCCAGGGCCAATTGGATGTGTTGACCACCTTCGCTAACCAGGCGGCCATCGCCATCGAGAACGCCCGGCTGTATCAGGAGAGCCAAAGACGCGCCGAGGAGATGGCTGCCCTGCGGGAGGTGAGCCTGGCCACCCTCTCCACCCTGGAGCGAGACCAGGTCTTCGAGATCATGCTCGACCAGCTCGGCAAAGTCATAGACTACGACACGGCAGCCATCAAGGTCATCACCCCCGACGGAAGGGATAAGATGATCGCCGGACGGGGTCCCATCATTCATGACCAGATCATGTGGAATGGCTTCGATGTGAAGGACAACAAGCTTGTGCAGGAGATGAGGGAAACCGAGCAGGCGGTGGTGGTCCACGACACCCATACCGATGAACGTTTTGAGAAGATAGGAAATTGGGAAGCATTCCACTCCTGGGCCGGAGCCCCCCTCTTTGTGAAGGGCGATCTCATCGGCTACCTGGCTGTGGAGAAAACCTCCCCGGGCTTTTACGATGAGCACGCAATTCAGCTCCTGGACGACTTTGCCCGTGCCGCGGCCCTCGCCCTCGAGAATGCCAAATTGTACGAGGACATCCGGCGGGAACTGGCCGAACGCAAGCGGGCGGAGGAGGCATTGCGACGGCGCGATGCTATCCTCAACGCTGTCGCCTTCGCTGCCGAGCAGCTCCTGAGAGGTGTTGACTTCGACGAGAGCGTCAACGCGGCCCTGGCCCGCCTGGGGGAGGCGACCGCTGTCAGCCGGGTGTATATCTTCGAAAACCACGTGGATGAACACGGCACGCTGCTGACCAGCCAGCGGTACGAGTGGGTTGCTCCCGGCATCACCCGGCAGATTGACAACCCAGAGCTCCAGAATTTCCCGTGGGTGGAGGGTGGGTTTGAGCGCTGGCTGGAGACGCTCTCAAAAAATGAGGTTCTCTACGGCCTGGTGCGTGACTTCCCCGAGTCGGAGCGACTGATCCTCGAGGCTCAGGGCATCATCTCCATCGCCATCGTACCTATCTTCGTGGCCGGGGAGTGGTGGGGGTTCATCGGCTTCGACGACTGCCTGACCGAACGCCATTGGTCATCGGCGGAGATCGAGGCGCTGAGAGCGGCGGCCGATGCCCTGGGCGCGGCGATCCAGCGCAGGCGGGCGGAGGAGGCACTGCGAAATGCCGAAGCCAGATACCGCACGCTGGTGGAGCAACTGCCAGCCATTATCTACATCGTCGAATCCGGAGAGGTAACCAGGACGATCTACATCAGCCCCCAGGTCGAATCGCTGCTGGGTTTCTCCCAGGCCGAGTGGCTGGCTGATCCGGAGCTCTGGATCAAGCAAATCCATCCCGATGACCGCGAGCGCGTGGTGGCTGAAGTCAGACGTAAAGATGCCGAAGGCGAGCCCCTGGACCTGGAATATCGCGTACTGACTCGCGATGGCCGCGTGCTGTGGTTCCGCAATCGGACCGCTTTGGTGCGGGACGAAACTGGCCGAATTCGCTACTCCCAGGGTGTGATGTTCGACATCACCGAGCGCAAGCGAGCGGAGAAGGCGCTGCAGCGACGGCTGGACGAGCTGACCGTCCTGCAAGCCATCGCCACCGCCGGAACCGAAGCCGCTGATGAGGATGAGCTGATCAAACGGGCCACCCAGATCATCGGCGAGACACTCCATCTAGACGATTTCGGCATCGTTCTGCTGGATGAGGCCAGCGGCATATTGCACCCCCACCCCTCCCACCGGCTGCGGGCAGGTGGTCAGGCCCTCACCTTGCGCCTGGGAGAAGGCATCGTGGGACAGGTGGCCCTGACAGGCCAGCCGCGCCGCGTCCCCGACGTGCGCCTCGACCCCGATTACGTGGAAGGCGATCCCCAGACCCGCTCGGAGCTCTGTGTGCCCCTCAAGGTGGGCGAGCGGGTCATCGGCGTGATCAACACCGAAAGCACCGAACTGAACGCCTATACCGAGGCCGACGAGCGGTTGCTGACCACTGTGGCCAGCCAGTTGGCTACCGCTATCGAGAAAGTACGCCTGTTCGAGCAGATGGAGCAGCGAGCTCTGGAGATGACCTCCCTCTACACTATCTCGTTGCGCCTGGCCACGGCTGGTGAGTTGAACGAGCTGTTGCAGACTATCGTTGAGCAGGCGGTAGTTCTGTTGCGGGCAAATGGCGGCGGCCTCTACCTCTATGACCAGGCTACTGATGAACTGGAACTGGCAGTAGTGCACGGAATCGTGCTGGAAGAGGACCTCGGCATCCGTCTCAAGCCTGGCGAGGGGCTGTCGGGCAAGGTGATGCAGAAACGGCAGCCCATGGTGGTGGACGACTACCGCACCTGGGAGGGGCGTAGTTCCAAGTACGAGGGCCGACCCTACACTGCCGTCGCCGCCGTGCCCTTGCTGTGGCGGGGTCAGCTCATCGGCGTGCTGGATGTGACGGATGACAAGGAGCGACACACCTTCAACGATAACGACGTGCGTCTGCTCACCCTGCTAGCCCAGCAGGCCGCTGCGGCCATCGCCAACACCCGTCTCTTCGAGGAGACCCGCCGGCTTCAGGAGTTCAGCCAGAACATCATCCAGAGCATGGCCGAGGGCATCGTAATCGAAGATGCTGAAGGAGTGATCACCTTCGTCAACCCCGCAGCGGCGGAGATGCTGGGCTACAAACCAGAGGAACTGGTGGGCCAGCACTGGACGGTCACCGTTCCCCCCGACCAGCAACCCCTCATCGAGGCTGCCAACGAACGGCGCAAGCGTGGCGAAGCAGACCGTTACGAAGTGGAGTTAGTGCGTAAGGATGGCACACGGCTCTCGGCCCTGGTCAGCGGCCTCCCTCGCTTCGAGAATAACCGCTTCGTCGGCACCATGGCCGTCTTCACCGACATCACCGAGCGCAAGCGGGCTGAGGAGGAACTACGGCAAAGTCACGCGCGATTGCGAAGAACCTTGGAGAGGACCATCCAGGTTGTGATCTCCACCATCGAGATGAGGGATCCCTACACGGCAGGCCATCAGCGGCGGGTAACTCAACTGGCTTGCGCCATCGCCAGAGAACTGGGCCTCCCCGAGGAGGAGATCGAGGGCCTTCGCATGGCCGCACTGGTTCACGACCTGGGCAAGATCAGTGTACCTGCTGAAATTCTCAGCAAACCCGGCCGGTTAAATCCTATCGAATGGACCATGATAAAAGCTCACCCCCAGATTGGTTACGAGGTGTTGAAGGCCGTAGAGTTCCCCTGGCCAGTGGCCGAAACTGTGCTACAACACCACGAGAGGCTAGATGGTTCTGGCTACCCTCAAGGGCTATCGGGCAAGGACATCCTCATGAAAGCGCGGATATTGGCCGTAGCCGATGTTGTTGAGGCCATGTCTTCTCACCGCCCCTACCGGCCAGCTCCCGGCATAGACAAGGCCCTGGAGGAGATCGAACGGAATAAGGGAATCCTCTACGATCCTGAGGTGGTAGATGCCTGTGTGAGGCTCTTCACCAAGAAGGGCTTCAAGTTCGAGGAGTGAGATATACCTGGCTACGATGGGTGAAGGTCTCCCAATTGGACGAGGGACGCTACCGGATGGCCTTCAGTGGCAAGGAGGGGCGATACGAGGCTCTGGTTCTGCCCGGCTTCTGACTGCGGGTGGAGTGGCTGTGGCAAGAGCCCTTGCCAAAGGTGTTGGATGTGCTGCGTGAGCTAGAAGTGATTTGATTAGGATGTGGACAAACAAAAGCTCAGGAAGCCTCCTGAGCTTTGTTGTATGGGCATCAGTGCCCCGGGCGGGACTCGAACCCGCATGCCCAAAGGGCACAGGTCCTCAACCTGCCGCGTATGCCTATTCCGCCACCGGGGCAAGTTACCAAAATTATACTCACTATTTCCCCACTTGTCAACTTCCGAAAAGTAGCGTACAATATGTATCAGTACGTATTGCGTATTGGGTCGCGGTTACGCAATAGGGAATACGCACTACATTCTAGGAGCCCATCACCATGACCAATCAAAACCTGTTGCGGGCTGGGGAAGCCATGGCTGTCTTGCTCTTCTTCCTCCAGGCCGTGCGAGTGCTTTTCTCCGTCCTCTTCGGTATCATCTACGACTCGGTTTTCGCTGGCCCCGTGAGCTTGTTTATGGTTGTCTGTGTGTTGCTGACGCTGCTGGCCTCTTTGGCCCCGCTGCTTGCTCCCCGCCGCGAGCGCGGGATCAGGCTCACCCTGCTTGTCACGTCTGTGATCGTCTTCCTGAGCCGCATACCCCTCACTTTCAACAACCCCGACCTCAGGCTCTACAGCTCCATGCTGATCGTGGCTGCGGGCAGCCTCTACGCTGCGACATTGCTCAGGGAGGGGACGGCTATCTTTCCTGTAGCACTCATCGCGGCCTTGGCGGGGGATCAGCTTTTCCGAGCTCTGGGCAACACTTATGACATCACCCTCCGGCAAGGTTGGCTTCCCGCTCAGGTCGTCATATCCATGGGCCTGGTAGGTCTTGCAGGAACAGCCTACTCCCGTTCCCGGCCTGCATTGGAAGAGGCAACGGGAGGCAAACTCGGCCTTCTCGGCGGATTGGGTATCGGGGCTCTCCTCTTCTTGGAAACATCCCTGCTCGCCTTCCCCAACGCCCTGGCCCGCTGGAGCGGGGCGAGCTACTCGGTGATGACACCGACCCTGTTGCTCGTCACCCTGCTCCCCCTGCTGCCCGGCGTGCAGGGCCTGGCCCATCGTCTGCTCGCCAAGCAAATTTGGAGGCTGCTGCTGAGCCTTTTCACCTGTCTCTGCCTGGCGGCGGGCTATTTTTGGCAGAGCGCCCTGGCAGCTATTGCCCTCCTGCTGACGCAATTGTTGGTTCTCCTGGCCCAGTTGCTCGTGGCAGATGGCCAAACCCGTCACTACCCCACTGGATCTGGCAGCCTAGCGGGAGCAAGAAAGCTCGCCTTCGGGCTGGTCTTCTTCCTGCTCATCAACTTCGCCTATGCTTTCGCCTTTACCTATGCCTATACCCTCGACTTCTTCCGCGGCGCCGGCCTGCCCATTGTCCTGGTAGCTGGGCTTTTAGCCACTTTGCCTGCTGCCGGGCGGGGTGTACCTCTGGAGGAGAAACCACTCCCCCAGAGATGGTTGGCAGTGGGAATTGTCGCTGTGTCGGTGCTCGTGAGCGCGGTCTTCGCCAGGCCCCCTGCGCTGCGGCTGAAGGAGGCAGGATCGAGCATTCGCATGGGGACTTACAACATCCACTACGGCTACAACACCGCCTGGCAGCTCCAACTGGAGGAGATGGCCCGCACCATTGAGGAGAGCGAGGCCGACATCGTGGCCCTCCAGGAGGCAGATGCCTGTCGCATCACCAGCTACGGGATTGACGATACCCTCTGGCTGGGCCGACGCCTGGGGATGCAGGCTATCTATCAGCCCACGATAGAGCACCTGACCGGCATCGCCCTGCTCTCCCGCCTTCCCGTGCGCCAGGTGGAGGGGCAACTCCTCACCAGCCGTCTGGAGCAAACGGCCATCGTGCGGGCCCAGGTGAAATTTGACGATGATACCCTCGACGCTTACGGCATCTGGCTGGGCCTGGAGCCAGAGGAGCGGGCGGTGCAGCTCAGCGAGGCCCTCGATTTCATAAGGGATGGCCCGGCCATCCTCGGCGGCGATTTCAACGCCACGCCTGGCTCGCCTGTGTACCACCAGCTGGTGGAGGCCGGGTTCACCGACGGTGCCGCTGATTTCGCCCCTTCGCCCACCTCCCCTTCCGAAGCCCCCGAGGAACGCATTGACTATGTTTGGGTTCGCGGCCTCACGCCAGTGGATGGGGAGGTGCTGGACTCCACCGCCTCCGATCACCGCATGGTGGTGGTGGAGGCTGCTTTGGAGTGCGCCCAGCGCTGAAGCACGGGGCTAAAAGGGTAAAGCCCCCTTCGGGAGCCGAATTTCAACCCGAAGGGCTTTGCCCTTTCAGCGTCGAGCTTTAGCTCGGCGCTCAGCGAGCACGGTGGGAAGTTAACGTCTGTTTTGTGAAGGTGCACCAGGTTTGCAGGGAGGTTGGGTTATCATGAGAATCGTACTGGATGCCATGGGTGGCGACTATGCCCCTCCGGTGGCTGTCGAAGGCGGCGTATGGGCGGCACGGGAATACGGGATTGAAGTGATCCTGGTGGGCCGAGAGGAAGAGGTGCGGCGGGAATTGGATAAGCACGACACATCTGGACTCAGCTTGCCCATTGTGCACGCCAGCCAGGTCATAGAAATGGAAGAGTATCCTGCGGCCGCGGTCAAGGCCAAGAAGGACTCTTCGATGGTGGTCGGGATGAAGCTGGTGAAGCACGGTGAGGCCGATGCCTTTGTCTCCGCCGGCAATTCCGGCGGGGTAATGGCCGCGGCTCTGTTCCACCTGGGCCGCATCCGAGGCATCAAGCGGCCTGCCCTATCCACTATCTACCCCACCACCCTCGGCCTATGCTTCTTGCTGGACGTGGGAGCCAACACCGACTGCAAGCCCGAATACCTGCTCCAGTTCGCCTACATGGGGGCAGTCTACGCCGAGAGGGTGCTGGGGATTCCCAACCCCCGGGTGGGCATCGTCTCCAACGGCGAGGAGGAAACCAAGGGCAGTATCCTGGTGCAGGAGGCCCACCAACTGCTCAAGAAGAGCGGTCTAAACTTCATTGGCAACGTGGAGGGCAAGGATATCCCGGCGGGGATGGCCGACGTGGTGGTCACCGATGGTTTTACAGGCAACGTGATTGCCAAGCTCTCCGAGGGGCTGGCGACGGCGCTTCTGGGCATTATCAAGGAAGAGGTCAAAAGAAACCCCCTGGCTACCCTTGGGGCCTTGCTCTCCAAGCCTGCCTTCGATAATGTCAAAAGGCGCCTGGACTACGCCGAGTTCGGTGGCGCGCCGTTGCTGGGTGTGGATGGGGTGGTGATCGTCGCTCACGGCCGCTCCAACGCCAAGGCCATCAAGAACGCCGTACGGGTGGCTAAACAGGCAGTGGAGGGCGAGATGCTGACTGCGATCAAAGAGGGTTTACAAGCGGGAAGGTTTAAGACATGGCAAGAAAGCGCAGCATCAAAGAACGGGTCGTCGTCACCGGTCTGGGGGCCGTCACCCCACTAGGGCTGAGCGCCGAGGAAACCTGGCAAGGGCTTGTGGCGGGCCGGAGCGGCATAGCCCGCATCACCCACTTCGATCCCAGTGACTATCCCACCCAGATCATCGGCGAGGTGAAAGGGTTCGATCCAGGGGATTTCATGGACCGCAAAGCAGCGAGGCGCATGGCTCGCTTCAGTCAGTTTGCCGTGGCCGCCACCAAGATGGCCCTGGAGGACGCGAGCCTGACCATCACCGAGGAGAATTGCGAAGAGGTCGGTGTTTTGCTGGGCAACTCTGTGGGAGCCATAGACGAATCAGAGAAAGCCTGTCGAATCCTGTTCGAGCGCGGTGGCATGCGTATATCGCCCTTCTTCATCGTGATGATGCCCCCCAACCTGGCGGCCTTCCAGGTGGCCTACACCTACGGCATAAAAGGCTACAACTCCACTATCTCCACGGCCTGCGCTGCAGGCACCCAGGCCATCGGAGAGGCAGCGGAAGTCATCCGCCGTGGGAAGGCCAAGGTCATGGTGGCCGGCGGGACTGAGGCTGGCGTTTGCGAACTGGCCCTGGCCGTGTTCTGCGTGGGCCGGGTCTACTCCACCCGCAACGATGAGCCAGAGCGGGCCAGCCGCCCCTTTGACAAAGACCGCGATGGATTCATAGGCGGCGAGGGGGCTGGCATCCTGATCCTGGAGAGATTGGACCATGCGCTGGAGCGAGGGGCCCGCATCTACGCAGAGGTGCTGGGCTATGGAGCCTCCAACGATGCCTATCACCTCATCGCGCCCGATCCCGAAGGATTGGGAGCCGCGCGAGCCATGCGCTGGGCGCTGGAAGATGCGGGGGTGGAACCCAGCGAAGTGGACTACATTAACGCTCATGGCACCGGCACCCTCCTGGGCGATGTGGCAGAGACCAAGGCCATCAAGAAGGTCTTTGGCGACTATGCCTACCGCGTGCCCATCAGTTCCTCCAAATCCATGATCGGCCACCTGTGGGCTGCCGGAGGGGCTGTGGAGTCCATTGTCTGTATTCTCACCATCCGCGACAACATTATCCATCCTACCATTAACCTCGAGAACCCCGACCCCGAATGCGACCTAGACTACGTGCCTAATGTGGCCCGCAAGGCACAGGTGGACATCGCCATGTGCAATTCCTTCGGCCTGGGGGGACAGAATGCGTGCACGGTGTACGGGAGATACACAGGATAGAGAACAAGTAAAGGAGGTTTATAGCGACTAAAGAACTTTTGCGCAGTTACTTAGTGCAAGCGACTGAAGGGAAAGACCGTTTTTCAAATTCGAAAAAAGAAAGGGAGAAAATGTCAGCAAAACAAGGTGATACCGTTAGGGTGCACTACACAGGCAGATTGGAGGACGGCTCCGTGTTCGATACCTCCCTGGGCCGCGACCCCATAGAATTCATCCTGGGTGCAGGTCAGGTGATCCCAGGCTTCGAGGAGGCCATCGTAGGGATGAACCCCGGAGAGTCCAAGGTCGTCAAGGTTCTGGCAGAGCAGGCATATGGCCTATATCGGCCGGATTTGGTGGTAGAGATCGCTCGAAGCGAAGTTCCACCAGAGCTGGATCTGGAGGTTGGTTTGCAATTGGTACTGCGTCAGCCAGAGGGGCAATTGATTCCGGTCACGGTAGCCGAGCTCTCAGAATCCACGGTGACGCTGGATGCAAACCATCCTCTGGCAGGACAGGACCTGACGTTCGATATCCA
>CAZRSI010000109.1:0-9220 GCA_964602575.1 uncultured Anaerolineae bacterium | reverse complement strand
TCATAGCTCCCTCCATAACACGCTCGGTTTAGTGGGCAAACAAAAAGGCCACAGGAAACCTGTGGCGTGGTTGTTCAAATCGCACAGATTGTCCCTCTCAATGCCGACCAGGCTATGCTCTAGCCAAGTGTCATTGTGAGCTACAGTCTCTCTAACCTCTCCACATTTATCACAAAGACAATGGCGCCACTGATCTCAACCTCCTTCCCCTGGGGGCATTTTGGCACATGCAGGCGCGATTTGACATGTTGCTTGATTATATCGAGTACCTCGTCTACCTGTCCCTCTTCAACACCGCTCACAATGGTCGTGTTGCCCTCTCGGAGGAAGCCACCCGTACTAGCCATGCGAGTGGCTCTGAAACCCTTAGCTAACAGGGCACTGATCACAGCATCAGCATCGTCGTTGTGAACGATAGCCTGAATCAGCTTCATTAATCTCCTCCTAGCCTAAATCTCCCAGTTCGTACAGGATAGCCGCTGCCGCTACCAAGCCGGCTGTCTCTGCTCGCAAGATGCGGGGGCCTAAGGTAATGGGCACGATACCATATCGTTGGGCCAGGGTCACCTCTTCGAGAGTAAAGCCTCCTTCAGGGCCGATGAAGAGGTTCACAGAAAAGGGCCTGGAGGGAAACGACGGGATATTACCCTTGCTCCTTTCTTTGCCTCTCTTCCCAAACACTACCTTCAGGCTGACTCTTTCCTCCTCTTCCCAGGGCATCAATGAGAGTCCACCCGTTCGCCTCACCCGCTCGCAGGCCTGGGAAAAGACCATGGCCGATTCCAGGCGAGGAAGCCGTCCCCGTCTGCTCTGCTCTGCTGCCTCTTGAATAATGCGTTGCCAACGTTCACTCTTCTTGTTAACATCGTCCAGGCTGGAGATGACGCAGCGTTGGCTGATGAGGGGGACAAACTCCACGATGCCCAATTCTGTACCCTTCTGCAAAACGAACTCAAAGCGGTTGCCTTTAAGGACCCCCTGGTAGAGTGAGACCTTGGTACGAGGCTCACCGGTGGCAAGAGTTCTGCTGATCACCCTGCCCACCACTTCCTTGGGGTTCACTTCCACAATCTCTGTTAGCCGCTCCCAGCCAGAGTTATCCAGCACCACTATTGCCTGACCGGGCCTCAAACGCAAAACGTTTCGGATTTGGTGGGCGGCCGGCCCGGTGATTATCACTTTATCACCCTCCAACTGGTCGGGCGATATGAAAAAGCGGTGCATGATCTGATTTCCCTTTAGAAGCTGGCTAACTATCAGTGTGTTAACCTACCAACCAGGGCTACCCAGTCTTTCTCCTGTCGTCGTTCGACAATGGCTACCCCGTGCTCCCTTAAAGCCGCCGCTACTTCTGCCTCTTGTTCCTCAATGAACCCTGCCAGGATCATAAGCCCAGACGGCTCAATTCGATCCACCAGCCCCTGGTTTACAAGCTCTATGATTACTCTGGCCAGGATGTTCACCAGCACCAGGTCGAACTTCCCCGTGGCTTTGTTCAGCGAGCCGAATTCAACATTGACAATGCTTTGTACCTCGTTGGACTTTACGTTGGCCTGGGCGGTCCGCACGGCCACTGGATCGTTATCCAAGGCCAGGACAGAACTCGCCCCCAGTTTGGCTGCCGCGATGGCCAGGATTCCTGAGCCTGTACCCAGGTCCAAGACCCTTGCTTTCGGCTTCAGGTGTTTCTCCAAAGCCTGTAGGCACATTCGGGTAGTGGGATGCAAGCCCGTGCCGAAGGCCATGCCCGGATCGAGAACGATAACTATCTCGTCTGGCCCCGGCCTGTACTCTTGCCATGTGGGCCTGATCACGATGCGCTGACCGACCCGCAGGACGTGATAGTGCTTTTTCCAGGTGTTGGCCCAATCTTCTTCAGCGAGTTCGCGAAATTGAGGCGGAGGGAGGGGGTAAATCTGGCTCAGATGCCACAGGGCCTCCTCGATTCGTTGCTTGGTTTTTCGCCCCTCCTCATTTAAAGGCAGATAGGTCTTGACAGTAACTACCACTGAGCAGCTGGAATCGTTGTCATATTCCGTTGTCAGCACAGCTCCGCCATAGCCCCAGCGGTTAAACACCTCGCTAACTGCCTCGACAGCTTCGCCATCCGCTTGTACACTGGCCTCCAGCCAACTCAATCCCGCTCCTCCAGCGCCCTGGCTATTTCTTCAGCGAACCTGGTAGCCGCCTGGGGCCCATTGGCGGTGATGATCAGCCCGTCGCGCTCGACGCTGGCACCGGTGTAGTTTGCTCCGCCTGCCTCCAGTGCTTTCGCCTCGGATGAGAAAACGGTAGCCTTCTTGCCTTGCAGCACTCCCGCTTTGGCCAGGGTTGCAGGCGCGATGCAGATGGCTGCCAGCACCTTGCCCTGGGCGACTGCTTCTTGGGCAATAGTGTGAGCGGTGGGGTCATCCCAGTACTCCTGGGCCCCCGAACCGCCAACGAAGACAATGGCGTCGTAGTCGGCCACAACAACATCTTTCAGCAGGAGGTCGGGCTTGACCTGGGTGCCTAGCATACCCTTGGCCACCTCGATGGAGGACGATGCAACAGTGACTTTGGCTCCCCTGGCCTCGAAGAGTTGGCGCGGCTCTTTATACTCCTCGTCACGGAAGTCCCGGTGGGCGATAATCATCAGGATATGCTTACCCTGTAAGGTTGGCGCCGCCTTTGGTGTCGGGGCGGGCTTCCCACAGGCAAAGCTACCCAAAATCAAAAAAACGATTATTAACAGCAAGGGCAACCTTCTCATCGCCCCCCTTACTCCATACTTTCAGCAAGTGCAACTTCACCTTGCTCAAGCTTCTGGAGCATCGTTAAAGCATCTACTACTTCGAAGGCTTCCGTTTTAAGTTCACGCAGGAAGTCCCTACTTCAGGAGATTTGCTGACTCACTCTGTGGATCAGTGAAACCAAAGATATATACATTGCTATCTAGGACGAGTATATCGCCGACTATACTCGGTCTCCCGGAGGCGCTTTCGAGTGTTTCGGAGTTCGGCAATTATTTCCTCCCTCGTCTTACCTATCCCTCCAGCCTTTTGAATTTCCTCGACGCGGTTTTCCCACGTTACGAAACGCAATGCGTCCCGCAATAGATTTTCGATGTACTCCGAGGAGAGCATCCCTGCCTCTTGGGCCTCTCGATATAGCTCTTCAGGCAAAGTAAGAGTGATCTCTTTAACGGCCATGCTTTTACCCCCCTATGTCTTGAGAAAATCTATCATCTTCTCGAAGAAGCTCTTCTCCTGCTGGGGGATGATCTCCTTCCCCAGCGTCTTGCCCAATTCTTTGAACAGTCGTTTCTGTTCCTCGGTCAGCTTAGTGGGAACCATTACCTGTACGATCACTAGCTGGTCGCCCCGGCCATTGCGTCTGAGGTAGGGCACACCTTTCCCTCGCAGGCGGAAGACTGTTCCCGTTTGAGTGCCAGGGGGTATGACCAGTCTCTCCTCACCATCCAGAGTGGGTACCATGATCTCATCGCCCAGGGCTGCCTGGGCGACGTTGATGGCCAACTCCAGGATGATGTTGTGGTCCTGACGGCGGAAATAGCGATGGGGCTTCACCGAGAGGACCACGTAGAGGTTGCCGGGTGGACCGCCGTACGCTCCGGGCTCTCCCTCGCCGGATAATCGAATCTGCGTTCCATCGTCTACCCCTGCTGGCACCTTGACGGAGATGGTACGGGTCACTCGTACGCGCTTCTGACCCCCGCACTCACTGCAAGGGGTAGTAACGATCTCGCCCTCCCCTCCACAGCGGGGGCAGGTGGTCACGTTGATGAAGGAGCCAAAGATGGACTGTTGAGTCCGCCGCACCTCGCCGAGGCCGTTGCATTGGGGGCAACGGATAGGGCTGGTGCCAGGCTCGGCCCCGCTGCCACGGCAACGAGGACAGACCTCGTAGCGGGAAATCTCCAGCTCCTTCTCGCAGCCAAAGACGGCTTCCTCGAAAGAGATGGTCAAGTCGTAACGGAGGTCGGCACCCCGTTGGGGGGTTCGGCGGCGAGCCCTCTGGGGGCCGAAGCCAAAGTCGAAGCCGAAGACCTCCTCGAAAATCTCGAAGGGGTCGCGGAAGCCGAAGCCCTCGAAGGCCGGAGCTTTCACCGTGCCGAAGCGGTCATACATGGCCCGCTTCTCGGGGTCCGAGAGGACCTGGTAAGCCTCGTTTATCTCCTTGAACTTGGCCTCGGCGTCGGGGCTTTTGTTGATGTCAGGGTGATACTGTCGGGCCAGCCGACGGTAAGCTCTTTTTATCTCGTCCTGGCTGGCGTGTCGCCCCACGCCGAGCACCTCGTAATAATCGCGTTTGGTCGTCATTCTACTTCAACAAACTCACAAATTCATCCACATTTAAACCCGCCTACCTAACAATGGCTCTCAGTGTACCTCGGTCCAGCACTTTGTGGTCTGGCACAACAACCTGAGCAAAGGGCAACAATGTATGCATCAATTGCCTCACGGATGTTCTGAACAGCCTCTTCTCTGGTCTTGCCCTGGCTGATGCACCCAGGCAGCGTTGGACATTCAGCCACCCAATAGCCATCTCCTCCAGGGTAAATGACCACTTGTCGCACCGCGTCACCTCCATTCAGTCCTCAGCTTTCGACGCAGGTCTCCCCTTGGCCACCCTCACCAGGGCAGGCCGCAAAACCCGGTCGCCGAGCCGGTAGCCCTTCTGCACCTCGCCGATGATCTGGCCCTCCTCGTAATCATTGCTCTCTTCGTAGGTGACGGCCTCGTGCAGCAGAGGGTCAAAGTCCTGGCCCTCTGTCTCGATGACGCTAAGACCCTCGGCCTCTAGAATGGCCTGCAACCGCCGATAGATAAGGGCTATACCGTCAATCCAGGTAAAGTTTAGCAAACTTTTGGGCAAAGTTTGAAAGGCTCGCTCGAAGTCGTCGAAGATAGGCAAAAGCTTGGTGATAAGGGTTGCGTTGGCCATCTTAAGGAGTTCCTTGCGCTCCTGCTCGTTGCGCTTCTTGAAGTTGGCGAATTCGGCCTGCGTCCGCTGCCAGCCCTCCAGATATTCTGCCGCCTTCGCTTTGGCCTCCTCGAGCTCTTTGCGCAGGGTCTCCAGTTCGGATGCCTCCTCGACTGCGGTAGCCTCTTCGACCGAAACCTCTTGTACAGCAGCGGCCTCTTCAGGCTTCTCGCTCTCTTTTTTCACTGCTTCCTCTTGGGATACCTCCGCTTTCTTGCTTTGTTCCTTTTCCTCTGCCACTTTATCGCACCTCCTGTGACCGGTAGTTGTTCGATTTAGGTGTATTCGTATGCAACAGAAGAAGAAGAGGGAAGTAGATGATTAGTTAACATCCATACAATTCCTGAATCAACTCGCTCATCAGGTTGGCCACGTAGCGAACAGCGGAGATGGCCCGGCCGTAGGGCATGCGTTTGGGGCCCAACACCCCTAGTTCTCCTGTGGCCCGGCTACTTACGCCATAGCGGGCCAAAACCAAACTGCAGTTACTGAGCTCTTGCCAATGCCCCTCCCCTCCGATGATGACCTGCACGCCATCGGTTACTTGGGCCAGGGCACCAGCCAGAATCCTCTCCAGAAAACTGCTCTCTTCCAAGAGCTCAAACACCTGACGCGCGCTTCGGCTCTCGGCAAACTCGGGCTGTTGCAAGATGTTCGTCAGGCCATCTCGGTAGATATCCCTCCGGGCAGACCTATCCAGTTGCTCCATCATCTCCGCCACCAATTCCGCCACCTGGGACTCCAGAAGAGTCAAGCGCGCCAATTGAGCTCTGACTCCTTCGGCGGTTAACCCTGCGAATATCTCATTGAAGCGGTTCGCTATTCGACTCAGTTCTTCTTGAGTTAAAGTCTGAGTCCAAGCCAACAATCGCTGGCGGACTCTTCCTCCCTCCAAGATCAAAACCACCAGGGCCAACGTGTCGTGTATGGAGATCAGTTCCAGATGCTTGAAAAGGCATTGAGGGGGACAGGGGGCAGTAATCCAAGCCACGTTACGCACAGTTTGAGCCAACACCGAGGCGGAGAGCTTCAGCCATTGCTCCATCTCGGGCCGCGCCTGGTAGAACTGATGGCGAATCGTACGGCGTTCGGCCGGGGGCAGTTCCGTTTCCCCTAGCAATCGTTCAACAAAGTAGCGATAGCCTTTGTCGGTAGGAACCCGCCCTGCCGAAGTATGGGGATGAGTTAAATAGCCAAGCTTTTCCAGATGGGCCATCTCATTGCGCACCGTGGCAGAGCTAATGCTCAGGCCATAGGCCTCAACGATGGCCCTTGAGCTCACAGGCGTGGCTGTAGAGATGTATTGCCGTACTACCAGGCCCAGGATAGCTTGCTGTCTAGGTGTCAAATCACCCATTGCTGATCCGGCCATAAAGTAGTTAGCACTCTCCAGGTTAGAGTGCTAAAAACAAATGATACCACGAACTAGCTATCCTGTCAAGTATCATCACTATTTCCATCGGCTAGAGCTATTCGGACAAAAACCCAGGGAACCAGGAAGGTTCCGACTAGCCCCACTAAACCATAGCGAACGGCACGCAAGGCAAGAGCAAGGGGAAGAGCGACCTGCGTTGGGAAAACAGCCTCTAGTCCCACATAGACAATACCAATCAGGACGAGACCTATACAGAAGCGGAGCATTCGTCTCCGCCAAGAGCCGTTGGTGGAGAATCTCACAAACTTGTCCTCCAACAAAAAGCCTAACCCCATACCCGATAGAGCTCCCATGGTGATAGCTGTGTCTTGGGTGGGATGCACGACCAACAAGGCCGCCGGGAAGAGCAAGGCTAGGCCCGCTTTAGCAGCCAAAGGAAGCTTGGCCAAAGCTCCGCTCCACTGGCCTGTAATCCAATTGAAGCCCAAAAGATACAGAACACCAATGGCGATCCCGCCCACCAGATCCTGAGGGAAATGAACTCCCAGGTACACTCGCGAGACAGAGTTGAGCAGAATCAGCACGATAGCTATTGCCCAGAGAACTCTATTCCGCCACTGAGCAGCCAGATATCCCCAGGTTACCACCGCACCTTGGGCATGGCCACTGGGAAAGGACGGCGTTGTCTCGTGCCGCAAAAGCCTGATACGGGGGTCATCAGGCCGTGGGATGCCAAAAAGGTCCTTAACAAAGAGATTAAGATAAGTGGAAAGGAGAAAAACATAAGCCAGACGCACTCCAGTGCGTTTGTGGAAGCACCAATAAATCAAGGGCAAGAAAGCAAGATAGAATTCCTTTTCACCCAGAAAAGTGGCTGCTGTAAAGAGCCTGTCGAGGAAGGGGTTGCTAAAAGACTGAGCCCAAAGGATAACCTCCGTGCCCCAGGGAATCAATGACATCAGGAATCCATGCATTATGATACCTTTCATCTCAATGATTCAGCAAGTCAGCGAGTCAACGAGGTGTTGAGTGGGTCTCCTCACATCGTTACTCGTTGTCTCGCCCCTCGTGCCGCCGCAATCGCCACAGGACACCCACGGGATAACCAATCATCTTAGCTATATCGCCCGTCACGCGGATGATGGGCACCCAGAGGATGGCCTTGACTTTGTCAACCAATCCGTAGCTCCTAATCATCGGCCAGAGGCGTTTGTAGGGTGTCCGGAACATGATGGCTCCACCAACCAGGTAAAGTAGCCACCAGCGAGGAGTATGCCAGAAACCCAGTGCAAAGATAGTGGGCACAGCAACCAGGTAGGTGGTATAACGGACGGCGTGACGCACCCGCCAGAGGTCCGCCTTGCCATCGCCCCGAGCGTAGCAATAGTATTGCCGGAAGAAAGCTCCAAGGTTTCTCCGAGGGCGGAAGTAGGCAATGGCCTGGGGCGCGAAGGCGAAGGCCCCCCGCTCCCTCAGCTTGAAGTCGAAGATGAGATCCTCGCAATAGTCCAGCCACTCAGGATAGCCACCGACCTGCTCCCAGGCCTCTTTTCGGAAGGCTACCGAACGGCTGGAGGGCAGGAACTTCTCGGGCTTGACATCGGCCAAGGCGGGCAAAACCGTGGCTCCCAAGGCAGTCTCGAAGACCGTCTCCGGATCTGGCAGAAAGAAGCCAGAAACGACTTCCAAATCCTCATACTTCTCAAAAGGCTTTATTAGCTCCTCCAGCCAGTTGGGTGAGAGTCTCACCCCGGCATCGGTGCTGGCGATAACCTCCCCTGTGGCCTCGGTAATGGCTGCATTGCGCCCCTGGGAGATGTTCGCCCCAGGCCGCACCAACACCTTCAAGGGCAGGTTGCTCTGTGCTGCATACTCCTCCAGCACTTCTACCGTGCCGTCGGTCGAGCCTCCGTCCACGATGATCACCTCGTCGGGGGGGCGCGTTTGGGCCGCCAGGGAGTCCAGCAGCCTGCGCACTGTCTGAGCTTCGTTTTTAACCGTGGCAATCACAGAGACACGAAACACGATGGTCCACCTTTGAGAGATGAAAAGTCAATCTTCGTCGCCTGAAACAGCACTAGAGAGACGAAGATAGTTCTTGGCTCAGACCTTCGGTCGGCGTGACGGGAGTTCGATCGGGACGAGGAGAGAAGCAGGCTGGTCTGGTACTATTATAACATCTAGTGTCACAATCTGCAACTATTTCACGCAAAATTCACCTGACCTTCACCCTGCCTTCACCCCGGAACAGACAAAGCTGTGCTATAATTTTTGTAGGATTTGCACGCTTTGAATCGGCTTGAATAAGCTTGAGCGAGATCACAAGGGAGAGATGGCACTCCTGACGGCCCGAGAGGCAGCTAAATACCTGAATGTGAGTTTAGCTACCTTGTACAGGATTGAAAAGCGAGGAGATTTGATACCCTTCCGAACCGCCGGGGGACATCGTCGCTACAGCCTGGCGATGCTGAACGAGTACCTGGAGAGAAGCAGAGAGCGGTCCTTATCCGCAAATTCATCAAGAAACGCCCAGAGCAACAAGCTGCCGGGTAACAAATTGAGGATTCTGGTAGTAAGCGATAAGGCGGAGACCGTCGAATTTGTCACCAGTGCCCTGGGGGAGGATGGCGATGTCTACGAATTCGCCACCGCAAGCAGTAGTTATGAAGTGGGCATCCAGGTAGCAACTTTCAGACCGGCCCTTGTCCTCCTGGATATGGCGAGGAGGGAATTTGATGGGTGTGAGATTTGCAGGAGGATAAAGAGCGACCCCGATACAAAGTGCATCAAGATTGTTGGGCTTGTGAATCCTGGAGAGGGGGAGATCATCGAAGAATTGCTTAGCTGTGGGGTAGATGA